>NZ_WPDC01000113.1:0-9527 GCF_035615595.1 Vibrio sp. R-1
TGCGAGATAAGCACACCAGGATGCCCAGCCACTGATGCGCATTAACACGGCTTGTAAATACGTTTCTTGTTGCGCAGGGGCAATAGCGAGTTGCGCTAGAGTTTGCTCGATGGCGGCCATAGCATCCTCGGGAAGCTTGGTGGCTTTTTGTTTTACGCTTGTCTCGTTGAGCAGCAGCGTGATGCTGCGATCGTGGATCATCGCCTCACGCCAAGTGGCAAAGAGTCCGGTTTGCTGATCTGGGCTCCAATCGGCTTGATGATGGTCAAAATAGGCGGCGCAAAATTGCGAAATTTGATGGGTGATGGCGTCATTCCATGCGGGATGATGCTCAAGATCACGCCGGCTATCGACGGTGTCGCACAGCAATGGCCAAGGATGACTCGGCGCTGTGGGCTGTTGTAAAGCGGCAATCAAGGTGGATTCGCTAAGGTCACTGTTTTGTTCAGCGATGGCTTGTTGCAAATCCGCTGATTGGATTTGCTTATTTTGCCAACGAAGGTGGTAATCACTGAGCGTCATGGTCATGGGGGAGGCGGCCAATTGTTTGAGCTCGGCGGCGGCTTGTGCAAAGGGCTTATCAATCCGTTTCCAATAAGGGCTCACCGCAATCATGCGATCCAGCGGCCAGTTAGGAGCAATCAAGGCGCAGACTTGTTCGACAAGTGTCGATAATGCTGGGTTAGCGGTAGTGCTTAAAGCTGAGAGCGAACGTGGCGCATTCATACGCGTTCTCCTGTCGTCGGTTGCGCTTGAGTTGATGAATGAGTTGATGAAAGAGCGGTAGGCAGAGTCAATTGCACGGGCCAATATTTGAAGGTCAGGCGCGTAAAAGTCTCATCAAGATAAAAACCATGGTAAACCCAAGGATAGAGCCACAGTGATAAACGGCTTTTGGGGTAGAGGCAGAGCAGCACTTGCATCAGATACAAGGTGATAAAACAGAACATCACAAAGCTCAGCGCGAGTGGGCTAGCGGGGCGCAGCTCGGGTGCTAAACCCGCAAACAGCAGATGCCACACGAAATAGAGTTGGGTGAGTAGGGCAACCCGCAGCACACCGAGGCTCAAGCCACTTGGTGTAAAACGTCCACTTTGCCAAAGTAGCGGAGCAAAACCTAAGGCGAGAATCGCGACCACCGCATTGGGTAGATGCAAATCTGGTGTTAAGGATTGCCATAAATGGTGCAGTATCAGGATAAGCGCTGCGCTGAGCCCTACCGCGAGCAAGGCCCCCACGGCTTTACCATTGACACTTTGTGGGGCTTGAAAATCATGCAGACGTGCTCGCTCCACCGCTTCGCCAGAACTTAGGAAGGCATAAGCTTTATAAAGTGAATGTGCCACCAAATGGAGCAGGGCGAGCTCATATAAGCCTAAGCCGATTTCCATCAGCATAAAGCCCATTTGCGCGCACGTTGACCAAGCTAAACGAACTTTAATGCTGATCCGAGTCAGCATGACCATGCCAGCGAGCACCGCAGTGAGGCTACCGACGATCACCAGCAACCATTGCGCCGAAGGCGCAAGCCCAATCAGTTCTGCGACGCGCAGCAGAACGAATCCCCCCATGTTAACCACACCCGCATGCAATAATGCCGAGACTGGCGTTGGCGCTTCCATCACCTGAATCAGCCAGCCGTGCAGAGGTAACTGAGCGGTTTTTAAGATAGCAGCGAAGGCGAGCAACAACGCAGCCCCAGTTAAGCTAAGTGGCAGCGAATCCTGCGCGTTTAACGCGAAGTGAATCTCTTGTAGCGACAAGCTACCGACATCGAGATAGATCAAACCGAGCGCTAACAACAAACAGATTTCGGCAAAACGGCTGACTAAGAATTTTTTGTGTGCCACCACGCGTGCGGCTTTGCGCTCTGGGTAAAAGGTCAGGAGACGATGTAGGCCAACGCTGGTTCCGCTCCACGCCAGTACGATCACAAGCAGATGCTGACTGGTGACCAACAAGGCTACGCAGCTTAGGGTAAACAGCGTGGCGGTGACAAAACGCGCTTGCTGCGCTTCGCCTTGCAGATAACGATGGGCGAAGCGGGTTATCACCCAGCCTAGGAGCGAGACGAGTAGCGCCATCACGACGCCTAATCCATCGACAGGGACTAGGTTGATGCTCGCTTGTCCTATCGCAAAAAGGGTATTTCCAAGCATGGCGATGAAGCCAGCGAGAGTGGCGAACTTGGCGATACGCCACTGCTGTTGAGGTGACCATAAACTCAAGACAAGGCCACCAAGATACAAACTAACAAGGAGCCACTGGGGTGACAGTTCCGACATGGGTCGGCCTCCTGATTGAAAAATAAGATGTTATCGGTGGCGCTATTGTGGTTGCGAAGGAATGAGTAAGTAAAATATATTGTTATTAACAAAACGTTCTATAAAAGAGAACAAAGCGATGCGACATCTGAATTTTCACCATTTACATTACTTCTGGACTGTGGCTAAAGAGGGGCATCTCACTCGTGCTGCGCAGCAACTCAATGTGTCACAATCGGCGCTTTCTTCACAAATTCGTCAGTTAGAAGGTCAATTGGGGCATGATCTGTTTGTGCGCCAAGGGCGCAGTTTGCAGCTCACCGAAGTTGGGCATTTGGTTCTGGAATATGCCGAAAGCATATTTAACTTGAGCGGCGAGCTGCTTTCGATCATGGAGAGCGGTGAATTACAACGAGTACAGCAATTACGGATTGGCTCGGTGGCGACCTTATCGCGAAACTTTCAGGAAAACTTTTTACGCCCTGTGCTCGGTAAATCGGATGTGCGGCTTATCTTGTCTTCCTCTACCTTGGAAGATCTTCTAGGTCAGTTACAAATGCATAAGCTCGACCTGATCCTTTCCAATCGTCCGGTACCGAGTGACTCAACGCAGCCTTGGCGTTGTAAGCGCATTGCACAGCAAAGTGTCTGCCTTGTCGGACCGCCGAGCGACACTTTGCGCCGTTATCAATTTCCGCAGGATTTACCTAAAGTGAAAACCTTGGTGCCGGGGGCAAGCAGTGAAATTCGGCTGCAATTTGATCTGTATTGTGAACAGTTAGGGTTAGCGGTAACGCCCTACGCGGAAGTCGATGATATGGCGATGTTGCGTCTATTGGCGCGCGATGTGGAAGGCGTCACTGTGGTGCCCGAGGTCGTGGTACAAGATGAAATTGAAACAGGGCGGCTGTGCAATTACGGAACACTGGACGCGGTGACCGAAAGCTTCTACGCGATCACCACGAAACGCCATTTTGATATGTCTATTGTCAATCGGTTGCTCGACAACTAGTTGCGATTATGGGTTGTAGACTTTCGCGCCATAGAAAGGAGACCGGGCGCTCGGTAGCTGACAATGCCATACAATTCTGCGACAGATTTGTTACAGAGAGAGGGTTATGGTGTCGTGCATAACCAATTTATCAATAAAATGGCGATGTACTGCGAGACAAGACACTCTATTTTGGCGGCCATTCAGGCTAACCGACATGCCCCTGCATTATGGGTTAAACAGAAAAGCTACACCTATCAAGAGATGACCGATATGGCACTCTCATTGAGTGACTATTGGCATTTACAGGGCGTGCAGCGAGTTGCGATCCTTTCGGTGCGCGATCTCGCGGCTTATTCTGCGATTTGGGCGAGCTATTTGGGCGGTATGACTTATATTCCGCTCAATGCGCGAGCAACAACAGAACAGATCCAAGAGACGCTGATCGCGACACAATGTGATTCCATCATGGTAGACGCGCAGCAATTGAGTCGTTTGTCCTCCTTACTTGAGACTTGCATAGACCGATTACACATTTATGCGCTGCCTGATGTAGATATTGAACCGTTACGTCAGCAATATCCTCAGCACACTTTTCACACAGTGCAAATAACCGAGCAAGATGTGGAATTACTGGTAGCGAAATACCATTTAGACAATGAACATGAGTACGCTTATATCATGCAAACCTCAGGTTCGACTGGTAAGCCAAAACGTATTGCGGTCAGTTACAGTAATTTGCATAGCTATATCAGCCAAATTGACAAACTATTTCCACTCAATGCGCAAGATCGAGTTGGACAATATTCTGATTTGACTTTTGATCTTTCGGTACATGATATTTTTTACAGTTTGATCTCTGGTGCTTGTTTATATGTTGTGCCTGAATTGGCGAAATTAAGTCCAGCAGAATTTATTCGTCACCATCAATTAACGGTATGGCTTTCTGTGCCTACTGTTATTGAGTTGGCCCTACAAAGACAAACCTTAACGCCACACAGTTTACCTTCTCTGAGACTGAGTTTTTTCTGCGGACAAGCTTTGCTGCATGATTTAGCCGAACAATGGCAACAGGCTACCCAGCAGCCGGTGATCAATCTGTATGGTCCAACAGAGTGCACGATTGCCATTACCTATCATCGATTTGTCGCCCATTCAGGTATGGCATCGGTGCCGATTGGCCGTGCTTTTGAAGAGGAGTGTTTAGCCATTATCAACGAACAAGGTGAGTTGATGCGCTTTGAATCTGCACCCGAGGGGTATCGCGGAGAATTACTTCTGTCGGGTAAGCAGTTAGTGAAGGGTTATCTGAATGATCCGCTGAATACGCAAAGTGCCTTTTTCCAGCACGAAGGGCGTATTTGGTATCGTTCAGGTGACATTGTCACTAAATCAAATGGCGTGCTGATTCATCTTGGGCGCCGCGATCACCAAGTGAAAATTGCCGGACAACGGGTGGAATTAGAAGAGATTGAAACCGTTGTTCGCCGCGTGACTCAAGCGCACAGCGTGGCGATTGTACCTTGGCCTTTAAGTGAGTCGGGCTATGCCAGCGGCACGGTAGCGTTTGTGGATACCCATACCCAATGGCAACCAGGTCTGTGGTTGAGCCAATGCAAACAACAATTAAATCCGACTTTTGTGCCTAAGCGTTGGTATGCCATTGAACAATTACCAAGAAATGCCAATGGCAAAACCGATATTAAAGCTTTACAACAACAATTAGCGAGTCAGACATATGAAACAAGCCATTGAAAATATTCTTATTGAGCGATTACAAACCAGTATTGAGGGTATTTCATCGATACTCACCAATAAATTTTTCGATGAGTTTGATTCCTTCTCTTTCATCGATATTGTCGCCAAAGTAGAAAGCCAGTTTTCGGCACAAATTAATCTATTTGATATGCCATTAACTATGGAATCGTCAGTCAATGAAGTCATTGATTGGTTAGTGAGCGAAGTAGGGGAATAATGTGCGTATTTTTTGGTTAAAAGCGTTAACCTCAGGCTTATTTTATTTACCACTGTCGATAAAAAATGGTTTATGCCGCCTCGTGGCCAAGCCGATAAGTCGGAAAAAAATGGCAGCGGCTTTAACGCAACTTAATTACGCGTTACCTGATTTGAATGAGATAAAAAAGCAGGCGATTGTTGAGCAATCTACTCGCTTATCATTGAAGAATTTACTCGGGTTTTGCCATCTTAAGCGTTACCAATATCAAGTTGAACAGCCTGACTTGGTTCAAGAGATCCTAGATAACCAAGGCGGCGGTATTATCGTTTGTCCCCATATGGGCGTTTACGATGGGGTGACTTGGTGGCTTAACCAGCATGGGAAAAAAGCCGTCACCATTTTTGGTGCGGGCAGCTCAGGCGATCGTCCAGATGAAAATGCCATGATCTCCCAAGCTGCGAAATTAGCCGGAGTTCCCTATCTGCTACGCAAACAAAACTTGATGTTGGAGTTAGCACAGCGGATCAAACAAGGTGAATGGGTGGTGTTACATACGGATATGCGAACGGAAGGTGTGCCTGTTCGTTGGTTTGGGCAAGCCACACAATTGTCGGCAACGCCTTTTTTCCTTGCGCATAAACTCGCATGCCCGATCTATTTTCATTATGCGCTCAGTGAGGGGATGACGCAGAGACTGCATTTCTCGCGCTTTGCCTTGCACCAAACCGATGACTTAAGTCGCAATATTGCGCAGGATGCGCAGCAGTTAGCCGACATGATGCAGCAAGCGATCACCGCGCATCCCGAGCAGTGGATCTGGCTTTATCGGCGTTTTAAGTAAAAGCAATTCGGTGTATCTAAGAAGTCGATGTGGATGATTGAGCGCCACGCGCGATTCGCCAATTCATCACACCAACAGCCTCGATAATCCCTTGACCTCATTAGGGGAATGCTTCATAAAGCACCCCTGATACGCGATTTATCGAGGCTCTTAATATGTCCATCCCAACTCAAATTACCTTTTTTGAATTTTTGACCCCCTTGGTGGCCTCTGGTCAGAAGACCATCACCATTCGTGATAAATCGGAGAGCCATTATGTGCCCGGCACTCGCGTTGAAGTGTTCACGTTAGAAACCCAGCGTAAAGTGTGCGAGATAGATATTCTGGCGGTTGAACCGCTCAAGTTTGATGAGATCAACGAGTTTCACGCTGAGCAAGAAGCGATAGAATTACCCAAACTCAAGGCGCTGATCCAAGAGATTTACCCCAATATCGATGAGCTGTATGTCATTACTTATCAACTAGCGAAGTAATGGAACGCAAGAATTATGGTGAAATAAGCATGTCGAATACACACCAAGGCTTAAAAGTGGTCGCGATTTTAGAGTCGACCAAAGGGATTGTGTCGCTACTGTTGGGGTTAGGGCTGCACCATGTTGCCGGCGATAGCCTCCAGCAGTTGTTGCAAGATCTGTTGCAACACTTGCACCTTAATCCTGCCAGTTATTGGCCAGAGAAATTACTGCATCAAGCGGGGCTTCTCACCCATTTCAATTTGAACTGGGTGGCCGCAGGCGCGCTAGTGTATGGTGCGATCCGTTTGATTGAAGCTTATGGTCTTTGGCACAACTTATTGTGGACGGAGTGGTTTGCACTGCTCAGCGGAGCCATCTATCTACCATTTGAAGTGTATGAGTTGTTTACCCATCCTGGTGTATTCAGTATTGCGGCTCTGCTCATCAACCTAGTTATTGTGCTGTATATGTATCGGATTATCCGCAGTAAAGCATCGCAAAGGTAAGATGCAAACGGCATGGCGCTCCTGTAGACTAGCGCCGCCGTAGTTTGGGACGGTTATCCAAAGAGGACAGAGTAAAAATGAATCCGATTGTGGTCAGTGTCGGTCTGCTGATTTGCAGCAATGTGTTTATGACTTTTGCTTGGTACGCGCATCTTAAAGAGCTGAATAACAAACCGTGGATTATTGCGGCGTTGGTGAGCTGGGGCATTGCGCTGTTTGAATACTTACTGCAAGTACCCGCCAATCGAATTGGCTATACCGCACTAAATGTTGGGCAACTTAAAATTTTGCAAGAAGTGATCACCTTAATGGTGTTTGTGCCTTTCTCCGTCTTTTATCTGCGTGAACCATTAAAACTCGATTATTTGTGGGCTGGGCTTTGTCTGGTTGGGGCGGTCTATTTCGCCTTTCGCAGCAAGTTTGCTTAACCTTGATCTAGGCTCCTTATCGATCGTTTAGCGGCATAAAAACCGTAATGATATCTAGAATTCGCCCCTCCAATGAGGGGCGCATTCTTTTATAGCTAAGGTTTTATGGCTAAGGTTTTATGACTAGGGTTTTATGGCTAAGGTTTAATGGGCAATCCCACCTTGTGTGAGCTTTTTCGGGTCAAGCAGCGCTTCAAGCGTGGCGCGATCAAGATCCGTCTCTTCCGCAGCGACATCCAAAATCGCGCGGCTTTGCTGGTAGGCTTTTTTGGCAATATCAGCCGCTTTGAGATAACCAATGACAGGGTTCAAGGCGGTGACGAGAATCGGGTTTTTGGCCAAGGCTTTTTCCAGATTGTCATGACGAACTTTAAAGGTTGCGATGGCTTTATCGGCGAGCGCATGGCAGGCATTGGTCAATAATTCTATTGATTCCAGTAAGTTGTGCGCGATCACAGGCAGCATCACATTAAGCTGGAAATTACCGGATTGGCCAGCCACGGTAATGGTAGTGTCATTGCCAATCACTTGCGCAGCGACCATCGTCACGGCTTCTGGGATCACAGGGTTTACTTTCCCCGGCATGATCGAGGAGCCCGGTTGTAAGCCTTGCAACTCAATTTCCCCTAACCCCGCCAAGGGGCCAGAGTTCATCCAGCGCAAATCATTAGCGATTTTCATCAGCGCGACTGCGGCGGTTTTCAACTGACCAGAAAGGCCGACCACGCAGTCTTGGCTGCTTAGGTTATAGAAAAAATTGTCGCTGGGCTGAAAAGCAACATGACTCAATTGACTGAGGTTATCGGCAAAAATACGTGCAAAGCGCGGATCCGCATTAATGCCTGTGCCGACCGCTGTGCCGCCTTGCGCCAAGGCTTTGATGCGGGAAAGCGCATGGTTGATGCCTTGCGCGGCGTGGTCGATTTGGCTTTTCCATCCGCCCAGTTCTTGTGCGAAAGTCACGGGCATCGCATCCATCAAATGGGTGCGGCCAGTTTTGACCACATCAGCCAACTCTGACTGTTTATCCGCGAGAGTTTGGCTCAAATGCGCCAAGGCGGGGAGCAGTTGCTGCTCAATATTGATGGCCGCACTGACTTGGATTGCTGTGGGGATCACATCATTACTGCTTTGGCCCATGTTGACATGATCGTTTGGACTCACCGCATAGCCAAATTCACGCGAGGCGAGGGTGGCAATCACCTCATTGGCGTTCATATTGGAGCTGGTGCCTGAACCTGTCTGGAAAACATCAATCGGGAACTGTTCTGCATACTCACCATCAATCACCGCTTGCGATGCATTCGCAATCGCTTGGGCGATGTCGCCTTCTAAATGACCTAACTGCGCATTGGTCATCGCCGCCGCTTGTTTAATGTAGGCGAGGGCAGCAATAAACGCGCTAGGCATGGTGTAGCGGCTTAACGTAAAGTTATCTACGGCACGTTGAGTTTGTGCTTGATAAAGCGCATCAGCAGGGACTTTGACCTCACCCATGCTGTCTTTTTCAATTCGGTATTCGCGAGTCATAACAGATCCTTTTGGTTAATCAAGCGGGGCTTGAATTCGTTGTAATTGTTGTTTGAGTTGGCGTAAACGCAGTTCACCGTTATCCACTTGTTGATAACATTTGTTGAGCTCCATCAAGAGGATATAGATGGAATCAAGGCAGACGCGGCGGAAAATGCGGCTACGTGTAGGGTCTTGAATGGCATCTAAAAAATGGAAGTAGATTTGGCGTAGAAACAGTTCACACAGCAGGAAGTTTTGCTCTTTTGAACCTTGGTAATGGTGTGAGGCGAGTAAGCGCGCGCAATGAATGTAATCATAGATCACTTCGGGTTCAAAACCGCTCTCCACCTCATGCGCTAGAAATCGATCCTGCGCCTTAAAAAAGGCGTTGTATAACCACGTTCTGTTTTCCATATCCCCCTCCACTTATTCAAATGATAATTATTATCACATTGATGGTGATTGCAACCGACTTTTGCGTTTATGGACGAAAAAAACAGTCCAACCCGAACAGGAATGGCGAATCGTGTATACCCTTCCTACTTGAAGCTGCAGCAGTGTTGGCTACGTTCG
>NZ_WPDC01000114.1:0-9498 GCF_035615595.1 Vibrio sp. R-1
GAACGTAGCCAACACCGCTTCAGCTGCAAGTAGGAAGGGTATATATTTGCGCCAATTAAACCACTTGGTAGACCAGATAAAATTACGCTCAATCAACAAATATTGATTGAGCGTAATCTATTTATCACTGTTATAGACGCTCGGCAATCCAAGCGTCGACAGACTCTAAGGCCGATGGCAGAGCGTGAGCATCTGTCCCTCCAGCTTGAGCCATGTCTGGGCGGCCACCACCCTTACCACCGACTTGTAGTGCGACCATGTTGACCAGCTCACCCGCTTTGACTTTATTGGTCAAATCGTTGGTTACGCCCGCAATTAGGCCAACTTTGCCTTCAGCCACATTACCCAGCATGATGATGCCACTGCTTAATTGGTTTTTGAGATCATCTACCATGCCACGTAGCGCTTTGTTGTCTGCACCGTTGAGCTGCGCAACCAGTACGTTAACACCTGCGATCTGCTTAACTTGGTTGATAAGACCCGCGCTCTCTTTCGCCGCCAGCTTATCTTTCAACTGTTGGATCTCTTTCTCCAGCAGTTTGGCTTTTGCCGCCATTTCAGACACTTTGGCATCATGCTGTGCTTGCTGTGCGTCGAGGTAATCTAATGCGCCTTCACCAGTCACCGCTTCAATACGGCGAATACCCGCAGCAATACCCCCTTCAGAGATGATTTTGAACAGGCCAATATCGCCTGTGTTGCTTGCGTGGATACCACCACACAGCTCAGTTGAGAAGTCGCCCATCGACAGCACGCGCACTTGATCATCATATTTCTCACCAAACAGCGCCATCGCACCTTTCGCTTTCGCTTCATCAATATTCATGATGTTGGTTTCGATGTTGTGATTGTGGCGGATCTCTTGGTTCACCAAACGCTCCACTTCTTTGATCTCAGCTGGCGTCATCGCTTCAAGATGAGAGAAGTCAAAACGCAAGGTTTCCGCACGCACTAGAGAGCCTTTCTGCGCCACGTGTTCACCCAGCACTTTACGTAGTGCAGCATGCAACAAGTGAGTCGCCGAGTGGTTCAGCGAAATTGCCGCACGGCGCTTTTCATCGACGATGGCGTCCACCTGATCGCCTGTCGCCAATACGCCTTGAGCGAGCACACCGTGATGCGCAATCGCGTTACCTAATTTTTGAGTATCTTCAACATGGAAAATACCTGCGTCGGTTTTCAAAACGCCAGTATCGCCGCATTGACCACCTGATTCTGCGTAGAATGGCGTGTTGTCTAGTACGATGATGGCTTTATCACCGGCTGACAGCGTAGAAACTTCCGCGCCCTCCACGAACATTTCGCGTACCACACTTTGGCCACGACTCGCCGTGTAACCGCAGAATTCGGTATTGGTGGCGGATTTGATCAGCGAATTATAATCCGTACCAAATTGGCCGGCTTCACGAGCGCGTTGACGCTGCTCTTCCATCGCTTGTTCAAAACCCGCTTCATCAATGCTAAAGCCACGCTCACGCGCCACATCATTGGTTAAATCCGCAGGGAAGCCGTAGGTGTCGTAGAGTTTGAAGACGGTTTCACCATCCAGCACTTGGCCTGATAGTTGATCCAGTGCGTCATTCAGAATGCTCATACCGCGATCAAGAGTACGACCAAAGTTTTCTTCTTCAATGCGAAGGACTTTTTCAACCAGAGCTTGCTGCTTTTTCAGCTCAGCGCCAGCGGTGCCCATCACTTCTGCCAATGGCCCCACCAACTTGTGGAAGAATGCACCTTGCGCACCGAGCTTATTGCCATGACGAACTGCACGACGAATGATACGGCGCAGCACATAACCACGACCTTCATTCGAAGGCATCACGCCATCCACAATCAAAAAGGCACATGAACGGATGTGATCCGCGACAACGCGCAGAGACTGATTAGTCAGATCTTGGTAACCAATTGCGTCTGCGGCTGCTTTGATCAGCGTTTGGAATACGTCGATTTCGTAGTTGGAGTGCACGCCTTGCATGATCGCGGAAATACGCTCAATACCCATGCCCGTGTCCACAGACGGCTTAGGTAGCGGCTCCATCGTGCCATCCGCATGGCGGTTGAACTGCATGAAAACGTTGTTCCAGATTTCGATGAAACGATCGCCATCTTCCTCAGGTGAGCCTGGAGGTCCACCCCAAATGTGGTCACCGTGGTCGTAGAAGATTTCAGTACATGGACCGCAAGGACCAGTGTCACCCATCTGCCAGAAGTTATCCGAATCGAACTTCTTGCCGCCTTTTTTATCGCCGATGCGAATAATGCGATCAGCAGGAATACCCACTTTCTTATTCCAAATATCAAAGGCTTCGTCATCGGTTTCATAAACCGTGACTAACAAGCGCTCTTTCGGCAGTTGCAGAACGTCAGTCAGAAACTCCCATGCATACTGGATCGCATCTTCTTTGAAATAGTCACCGAAACTGAAGTTACCCAGCATTTCGAAGAAAGTGTGGTGACGTGCGGTGAAACCGACGTTTTCTAGGTCGTTGTGCTTGCCGCCCGCGCGGACACAACGTTGAGCCGTCGTCGCGCGAGTGTAAGCGCGCTTTTCCAAGCCCAAGAAACAGTCTTTAAATTGGTTCATCCCTGCGTTGGTAAACAGCAGGGTCGGATCGTTAGCAGGCACCAGAGAAGAACTTTCTACAATTTGGTGACCTTTGCTTTCAAAGAATGAGAGGAACGCGCGGCGCACCTCATCCGTGCTCATAAACATGCAGCTCTTCCTGAAATACTCAAGTTAGAATTTTGCGCTATTGTAAAGCAAGGATAACAGTTCGCCTAGTTTCTTCTCTTCAGCAAACTGAATGTGTGGCGAGCGGCAGCTCAACCAAGATGCATAAAATCCAGAGCGAGATTAATAAGCGGAATGTAGAGGGTGAAAGCGATTACTCATCACTCTCACTGGCTTGAAGCGCATAACGGATTTGCTCAAAGTTGAAACCACGGTACTGTAAGTACCGAACTTGTTTGGCGTATTGCGAGCGCTCGTGGCTGATGCCGCTTTTGAATTTCTTGTGTGCGACCTCTTTCGCTAGTTCAAACCAATCTATCGTTTGCTCGGCAAGAGCTTGCTCAATCACCTCTTCCGCGACCCGCTTTTCTTTGAGTTGCTGGCGCAAACGCTGCTCACCGTAACCTTTATGAACGATTTGTCGAGCCTGACTCGCTGCGTAACGGGCATCACTCAAATACCCTAGCTCTAAAACGTACTTCACAACCTCATCAATCACTTCAGCAGGATGACCTTTGAGGGCTAATTTTTGGTATAGCTCATATTCGCTATGATCGCGACGGCTCAGAAGTTGTAAGGCACTTTGTCGGCAAGTGGCTAAGTCGAAACTCATGGAACTCCCTATTAGGCTAACGGTGAGTTTTGAGTCACTCACTCAATTGGCAGCCAAAAAGAAGCCCTGCATTGCAGGGCTTCATTCACATCGAGATTGAGAGGCTGAACCTCTTTGCATTCAGCCTGCCGATTAAAACTCTTCTGGCACCGCGCCAAATTCGACGTCATCCGCCGCAGAAGATGTTTCAGCTATCAGCTGCATGTTTTCTGGGTTTAACAGCATTTCACGCAGTTTTTTATCTAGAGTTTTCGCAATTTCTGGGTTTTCTTTCAGATACTTGCAGGCATTCGCTTTACCTTGGCCGATTTTATCGCCGTTATAGCTGTACCAAGCACCTGACTTTTCAACCATCTTGTGTTTCACACCAAGATCGATCAATTCACCTTCGCGGTTAAAACCTTGGCCATACATAATTTGAGTGTTGGCTTCTTTAAACGGTGCCGCAATCTTGTTCTTCACAACCTTGATACGGGTTTCGTTACCCACCACTTCTTCGCCTTCTTTGATTGCACCAGTACGGCGAATATCCAGACGAACAGAAGCGTAGAATTTCAGTGCGTTACCGCCAGTGGTGGTTTCTGGGTTACCAAACATCACACCAATCTTCATACGAATTTGGTTGATGAAGATACACATACAGTTGGATTGCTTGAGGTTACCCGTCAGTTTACGCATCGCTTGCGACAACATACGCGCTTGCAGACCCATGTGGCTATCGCCCATTTCGCCTTCGATTTCCGCTTTTGGTGTCAAAGCCGCGACCGAGTCAACAACAATCACATCTACCGCACCAGAGCGAGCCAGTGCATCACAAATTTCCAGTGCTTGCTCGCCGGTATCTGGCTGAGAAACCAGTAGCTCATCGATGTTCACGCCCAGTTTCTTGGCATAAACCGGATCCAACGCGTGCTCGGCATCGATAAACGCACAGGTTTTACCTTCACGTTGCGCAGCAGCAATCAGTTCCAGAGTCAGTGTCGTTTTACCCGAAGATTCAGGACCGAAGATCTCAACGATACGTCCCATTGGTAGGCCACCAGCACCCAACGCGATATCCAGAGACAGAGAACCGGTCGAAATGGTTTCTACATCCATCGCGCGGTTGTCGCCTAAGCGCATGATGGAGCCTTTACCAAATTGCTTTTCAATTTGACCGAGGGCGGCCGCAAGTGCCTTCTGTTTATTCTCGTCCATTACTCTCTCCGGATAGTCACTCTCAGGTGATAGGTAATTGTGTCGAAATCGGGTCGACGCTGATTTGTCATGTTGGGGCTCATTATACTGTTGATTTGTACAGTGTCCACCCCTGTATAGAAAAAAGTTTGGCTCAGTTAACGTTTTGAACCTGATCTGCTGCGAGATGTTCAATCAAGCTTTGCAACACATGCGCTATGGCTTGCTGACGCACTTGTTCGCGATCGCCTGCAAAATGGCAGGTTTCCACTTTGAGCCAACCTTGAACACTGGCAAAGCCAAAGCAGACGGTGCCAACTGGCTTTTCTGCACTACCGCCACCGGGGCCAGCAATGCCGCTAATCGAAGCTGCTAGCGTAGCCCTTGAATGCAAGAGCGCACCAAGCGCCATCTCTTCAACGGTCTGTTCAGAAACCGCACCAAATTGTTGTAATGTTGCTTGCCGAACACCGAGCATTTCTTGTTTAGCTTCATTACTGTAAGTCACGAAGCTGCGATCAAACCATGCCGAACTTCCAGCCACTTCAGTCACCCAATAAGCCACACCACCGCCGGTGCAAGATTCTGCGCTAGCGAGGATCTGCTGCTGGTTAGCCAGTAGCCCTCCTAACTGCTCACTCAAGGAATGTAGTGTTTTCATACGCTTGCCTCTCGCTTCTGTTTCATTGTGTCACTGGTGTTTCATTTTGCTCGGTAAAACTGCAGGCTAAACTACCGAATTAGGCGCTAATTGCAATCGTCCCAAATAGAAAGAGTGCCCTTGGGCACTCTTTCTCGGTCTAATTTCAACCCTCGCATTTCAAGCATCAGATTTCAAACATCAAGCTACCCGGAGCCAAGAATGGCCAGCGTAGGACGCTCGGGCTACTTTGCCCTTCACTGGCAAAGAAATAGCCCACTTGCGGTGTGGCGAAGACTTGATCGCCGCGACTCAAGCACTTTTCGCTTAAAGAGCGATGTGAAAGTTTGGCTTCCCACAGCTCTTGGCTTTGCCAACCGACAGGCGCTAGCTCAACGCGCACTTCTGCCCCAACTGGGTTAATCGAGACCACTTCAAACGGCAATGAGGCTTGGCTGTTCTCTTTATCTGACAGCGCCAACTCATGGCTGCGCACATACAGCAAACCACTTTGACGCGTCGCGTCACTCTCTGGTGGCTGAATAAAGGCAGAGCCATTGACCCACTGGCCATTTTGCCACTCACCCGCAAACTGATTAACGTTCCCAAAGAAATCAAACACAAAGCGGCTATTGGGCTGAGCGTAAAGCTCAACGGGTGAATCAATCTGCTCAATGCGGCCATTACTCATCACCACCACGCGATCGGAAAGCTCTAAGGCTTCATCCTGATCGTGGGTCACAAACACGCTGGTAAAACCTAACTCGTCATGCAGGCTACGCAGCCAACGGCGCAGCTCTTTACGCACTTTGGCATCCAAAGCGCCAAACGGTTCATCCAACAGTAGCACTTCAGGTTGGGTGGCCAGTGCGCGAGCCAGTGCAATACGCTGTTTTTGACCACCAGAAAGCTGCTCTGGATAACGATGCGCCAAATGGCCAAGCTGTACGATTTCAAGCAGTTGCTTCACACGCTTTTGAATTTCCGCCGGATTTGGACGCTGAGCACGCTCCATCACCTGCAAGCCAAACGCTACGTTATCGGCCACCGTCATATGACGAAACAGCGCATAGTTTTGGAACACAAAGCCAACTCGACGATCGCGCACATGCACATTCGTTACGTCACGATTTCGAAAATGAATCGTACCGGAATCCGCTCCTTCCAAACCAGCAATAATACGCAGTAATGTGGTTTTGCCGGAACCAGATGGCCCTAACAAACCAATCATTTCACCATCTTCAATCTTGAGAGAAAGCGGGGCAAGCGCCTGAAACTGGCCAAAATGTTTAGAGATATTATCTAGACGAATGCTCATAAGGTTCCCTGCTCATTATGCTCGACCGCCTGAAGGCGCTCTTGACGCCACTCGACCAAAGCTTTCAGTAATAATGTTAATAGGGCGATAAACGCCAGTAGTGAAGCGCTAGCAAAAGCGGCTTGCGACTGATAATCCTCGTACAGAAGCTGTACATGCAAAGGCAAGGTATTGGTTTCACCACGAATATTCCCAGAAACCACCGCTACCGCGCCAAACTCTCCCACCGCGCGAGCATTGGTGAGGATCACGCCATAAATCAACGCCCACTTAATGTTAGGCAGAGTAACTCGGCGAAACAGTTGCCACCATGATGCGCCTAAAATCACCGCGGCTTCTTCATCCGAACGTCCTTGCTGCTGCATAAGTGGAATTAGCTCACGCGCCACAAACGGACAGGTCACAAACACAGTCACCAGTACAATGCCCGGCCAAGCAAACATGATTTGCAGATCGCGCTCATACAACCATTCGCCCAACCAGCCACTGGTGCCATAGAGCAGCAGGTAAAGTAGACCCGCCACCACCGGAGAAACAGCGAACGGAATATCAATCAAGGTGATCAAAAACTTGCGACCAACAAATTCAAAGCGGGTCACTAGCCAAGAGAGCAGCACACCAAACACCAGATTGATTGGCACTGTCAGTAGTGCCACCACTAGCGTTAACCCAATCGCGTGGCGCGTATCGGGGTCATTAAAGTAACTAAAATAAGCGCCAATGCCGTTGGCAAACGCTTGTTGGAAAATGCTCAGCAGTGGGATCAGCAGCAACACGGCCACCAATAGCAGAGCCAATGCGATCAAACTCCATTTCACCCACGGCTTTTCACCGACACGTAAAGGCTGAGAATGTGCCATAAACTGATTCCTATCGTCCGTGAATACGACGCAGATAAGCGCCTTGCCAGAGGTTAATCATCAGCAGTAACAAAAGTGAGGTCAGCAGCACAACCGAGGCAATCGCGCTCGCCGCTGGGAAATCAAACTCTTGCAGACGCACGAAGATCATTAACGAGGTAATTTCGCTGATGTAAGGCATGTTGCCAGCAATAAAGATCACCGCTCCGAACTCCCCTAAACTGCGCGTAAAAGATAACGCCGTTCCGACCAATAAAGCGGGTTTGAGTGAAGGGAGAATCACTTTCCAAAACACAGCGGCGTCGGATGCGCCTAACGTCATGCCCGCTTCTTCTTCCTCACGGGAAATTTCTTCTAACACAGGCTGAACCGTGCGCACCACAAAGGGAATACTGGTAAAAGCCATCGCCACAATAATACCAAGTGGCGTATAAGCGACCTTGATCCCTAACTCAGCAAGTACGCTACCAATCCAGCCATTGGCCGAATACAGCGTTGCTAAGGTAATCCCAGCCACCGCAGTGGGCAGCGCAAAAGGAAGATCGACCAGCGCATCAAGAATACGTTTGCCGGGAAAAGTGTAACGCACCAACACCCAAGCAAGCAGCAAACCAAACAAGCCATTAAACAGTGAAGCAATCAAGGCCGAGCCAACCGTCACTTTATAACTTGCCACCACACGAGGGTCGGCAATCACTTGCCAATACTCGCTAAAGGTCATGTTGCTGGTCTGCATGATAAGCCCAGTGGCAGGCAGCAGCAGGATCAAGCTGACAAACAGCAAAGAGACACCGAGGCTCAACGCAAAACCGGGTAAAACCCTTTGCTGGCGCGGGCGAGAGTGTGCAAGCGTTTGACCCATAAAACCTCTTTCGATACATCAGGGTGGAATTAAGGTTGCCCATCCATTGGGCAACCTAGAGAAATGTCAGACAAGATTAGCGGCGCAGCAGTTGATCCAATTTAGCCCCATTGGCGAACTGGGTTTTCATCGCTTGTTCCCAACCACCGGCGATCCCTTCCACAGTCAGCAATTCAACGGCAGGAAAACGCTCAGCAAACTCAGCTTGTACCTTGGCATCGTGCACACGGTAGTTAAATTGTGCAAGCAAACGCTGTGCTGGCTCACTGTACAGGTATGAAACGTATTCGGTCGCCACATCATAAGTCCCATTACGTTTTGCCACTTTCTCCACTACCGCGACAGGGAATTCAGCCAAAATCGAGGTTTTCGGCACGACGACTTGGTAATCATCCGCACCGTATTGCTGACGAATGTTATTCACTTCCGATTCAAAGGTGATCAGCACATCGCCAATCCCACGCTCAACGAATGATGTGGTTGCACCACGGCCGCCAGTATCAAATACCGCGACGTTAGCCAGAAACTTCTTCAAAAACTCATCTTGCTGCACTTGGTTATCCTGACCAAATTGTTTTTGTGCAAAGCCTAGCGCTGCCAAGTAGGTGTAACGCGCATTACCTGAGGTTTTCGGGTTCGGGAACACACTTTTCACATCATCACGTACCAAATCACTCCAATCTTGGATGTTCTTTGGGTTGCCTTTGCGCACCAAAAATGCGGTGGTGGAGTAATAAGGCGAGCTCGCGTTTGGTAGCAGGGTTTGCCAGTTTGCTGGGATCAGCTTGCCTTTGTCGTGCAGAATTTGCACATCGGTCACTTGGTTAAACGTCACCACATCCGCCGCTAGGCCTTGCAGAATAGAACGCGCTTGAGCCGATGATCCAGCGTGCGACTGTTTAATTTCGACCGTCTTCCCTGTTTTTTGTTGCCAATGCTCAGCAAACACAGGGTTGTAAGCCACAAACAGCTCACGAGCAATATCATAAGATGAGTTGAGAATGGTTTGATCGGCCGCAGAGGCTTGGAACGAGCCTGCTAGCAGTAACGCTGTTAATGTCGATTTAATTCGGTTCATGTTGTTCTACTCCAGAATCACAAGTGCCAAGATGGCTTCCTTTATGCTGCTAGATTATGAGGAAAATCGTTTATAAAAAAGAACATTAATAGAACGTTTTGGAATAATTTCTAGCAATAAATTGTATGCCGAAGATAAAGTCGTTCTTATACTGCTGACATGAAAATAACGCCGCTTGCAAAGAGTCGCCTTACGCTTGCGCCGTCAATCAACAGAAGCT
>NZ_WPDC01000115.1:0-8729 GCF_035615595.1 Vibrio sp. R-1
GGCACCAACGATGCGCCAAGTTTGAGTATCGACAAGAGTGCCGTGGTTTCCGAAGAAGGTCTGGCTAACGGCATTGCCGATACGACAGGTAGCAGTGATACCACCAATGAGGTTGCTGCCAGTGGCAAGATCTCTGTTGGTGACGTCGACAGCGACCAGCTGACCGTTTCACTGGGATGGCCAACTGGTGATGACGTTCAACCAGTTTATTCTGGTGGTGTTAAGGTCGAGTGGAGTTGGGATGCCAGCAGCCAGACGCTGGTTGGTTATACCGGGACCCCTGGCGGTGATGGTTACAAGGCGGTGGTCGAGATCAAGCTTACTGCTCCGGATGCGAGTGGCAAGGGGGATTGGCAGTATGACCTGACCCTCAAGGGACCACTCGATCACCCGCTTGCAGATGAGGAAGATAGTCTCTCGTTCGAATTGGATGTCAAGGTCTCTGACGGCGTTGTGACCACGACTGGCAAGCTGGGTATCACTGTCGAAGACGATGCACCAATTGCCGTTGAGATGGAGCCTGTATCTTTAACAGTTGCGGATATCCCAGATGTTTTGGTAGGTAAATTCAATTTAACCAATTACAGCGGTAACAAATCTTCTATTGATGGTGGTAAGTTTACGATCACCGCAAAAGGTTTTGAATCTGCGAACTCTTCTAAACTGGTTGATGCATATGTCAATGGTGGTTCTGAGGGGCTAGGTGTAAGTAGCAATAGCTCGCCTTATCATAATCTTGAAAATGAAGTTGATTTCCGTAAGTTTGCTGATGGAACAACCGCTTCTGAAGAGATCATAGTTAAACTCGATCCCAATACCGTTGCTTATGGCGCTAAGATTGAATTTAGCAAAATGTTCGGTGGGGAACGTGAGAGTGGAGTCGTTGAATTCTGGCGTGATGGTAAGCTTGTAGCGACTCAAGTGTTTACTTCTGAAGAAACCAGCGGTAATTACGCTAAGAATTTCTCAGTACAACAAGGTGGCTTTGATACGATGGTAATCAAAGCTACAGATAATGGTAAGCCCTTTACTCATAAGGATAACAGTGACTTTACTGTTAAAAGTATTGAGTTTATCGGCTCCGACTCACCCGCGGTAATTGCTTACGGCTCTGGTACCGTTATCCCTCAGTGGGGGGCTGATGGTCCTGGAACACTGAAACTTATTGGATTAAATGAGTCAACGACTTTAGAGACAGCCAACGGATCACCCGTTAATGTTGTTGCAGAAAGCGCGAACACTATAGTGGGTAAAGATGCCAATAATAACTTGGTGTTTAAACTTGAGTTCACTCCGGCAACAGGTAAATGGGAGTTTTATCAGTATCAAAATATGAAATCGCCAATAGGTGATGCAGATATTGACTTCAAAGTACAAGTGACAGACGCCGATGGCGATAGTGCTCAACTTGGTTTTGCTGTTAAGCCGATGTCTCCGCCTGTGATCGGTGAGCTTACACTTAATGTTTCAGAAGAGGGCTTGCAAGGTGGAATTGCTGATGGTTCGTCAATATCAAATTCCCAAGATACGACAAACAATACTAGTGCAGATGGTCAACTGAATTTGTCTAACGTTGCTCATTTATCGATGGGAATACCCACTGGTAACTATACGTCGAATGGAGCAGCAATCAGTTGGGTATTATCCGCGGATAAACAAACTCTCACTGGGTCTGCGGGAGGTAATAAAGTTGTTGAATTTACTTTAGATAACCAAGGTAAAGTGCACAGTACCCTCCACTCTCCAATTGATCATGCCAATAAGTCGGGTGAGGATAGCTTGGCTATCAATATCCCACTTGAGGCGAAAAACGCTGCGGGAGCAATAGGAACAGGAAAAGTCACTCTTATTATTGAAGATGATGCGCCGATTGCAAAAGACATTTTCCACATGACCGAATCTGAAACTAAACAGGGTGCTAATGTTCAGTTAATGCTAGATGTTTCTGGGTCTATGGGACGAGATGCAGGTAATGGTAAGACTCGTCT
Organism: Vibrio sp. R-1; assembly: GCF_035615595.1. Taxonomy (NCBI): domain Bacteria; kingdom Pseudomonadati; phylum Pseudomonadota; class Gammaproteobacteria; order Vibrionales; family Vibrionaceae; genus Vibrio; species Vibrio sp. R-1. The sequence continues at coordinate 1,989 of NZ_WPDC01000115.1, forward strand.
TCAGGTGATGAAAGAATCAGCGATACAGCTTATTGAGCAGTATCAAGCTTTAGGACAAACCAAAGTTCAGTTGATATTGTTTTCGAGTGACGCTTCCATAAAAACAGCTTCAGGCTTGTTATGGATGACGGTTGCTGAGGCCAAAAACTATATCAACGCGTTAAGTGCGAATGGTGGTACGGATTACGACGATGCGATTAAATTAGCTCAAGAGTCATGGTCAGGTACCATTAATGGTCAACCACTCAGTGGAGCAACTAATGTTAGTTATTTCCTTTCAGACGGGGTTCCAGAAGGTTATGACTGGGAATTGAAAAACTCTCAGTGGGTACAAAATCAGAATACTATCGAAACAAACGAACTATCGAGCTGGATAAGCCATCTCCAAACGAATAAGGTTACTTCGCTCGCTTATGGTATGGGTAATAGTGTTCCACAAGGTGAGCTGGACAAGGTGGCTTACGATGGGCATTTGAATCTTGATACCAATGCAGTAGTCGTGCCTGATGTGACAAAGCTTCCACCAATTTTATTGCAGTCTGTCATTCAACCGATTGGCGGTAACTTACTCAATTCTGGTGATGGTTATGGTATTGGTGCAGATGGTGGAGTGATTAGTGAAATTAGTATCAATGGTGTTAAGTACTTGTTTAATGGTCAAACTGTTAGCGTATCAGGCCAGTCAACTTCGCTCACTTATGGCTTTGATGCTTTGACTAAGACATTATCAATTTATATTGATAATAAGCATTCATTAGTTATTGATTTGGACGATGGTAGTTATAAGTTCTATGGCGCTGTAGTCTCACCATCAATTAAATTGGAGTTTGACTATACCCTCAAAGATAACGATGGGGATGTGAGTTCTAATACGATGACGTTTGTTGTTGGAACTGATGTGAACTCTGTAGGTGATGTCATTGATTCGGTTCAGATGTATGACTCAACTCAAACTAACCAAAGAGTACAATGGTCTACTTCTGGTTCAGGTGCTCCGACGGTTTCTTATTATGAACATACTGAAAAAGGTTTAGTGGTAGATGTTGGGGCTGGCGGTGACAATGTGTACTTGGGCAAAGGAGATGACATTATTTTCTTGGGTGAAAGCCAAGCTGTCCTTGATAATAATGCTAATTCACCATCAAGTATCGCGAATGCTCAAGTTAAACTTGAACTCTTTATGAATGGGCCGGATAGCACTATTTTATTGCATCCTAACCAAGGTGAAGATAGTGCGCCGAATACGGCCGCGTTTAGCACGGCTCATATTGATATTGCTCACGGCGGTGGTGGTGACGACCGAATTTACGGGCAAGGTGGTGTTGATCTGATGTTTGGTGGCTCAGGTAATGACCAGCTTTATGGTGGTGAGGGTAACGATGGTCTGCGTGGGGGTACAGGAAACGATACTCTTGATGGTGGCGCAGGCAACGATATCCTTATCGGGGGATTGGGTAACGACATTCTAACTGGTGGCTCAGGTGAAGATCTCTTCAAATGGGTTGATGGTGATTTAGATAATAGTAAAGATAGGATTACCGACTTTACTATTGGCCAAGACAAGATCGATTTAAGCGATTTATTCTCTGATGAAACCAGAACGTTAGATCAACTGCTTAATAGCCATGTTATTGAGATTACTGATAAAGGACAAAACTCGGAAATCGTTATTAATAAGGGACCTACAGAGCACGTTACAATCCAGCTTGATGGAGTAACCGCGGGTGATTTACTCTCCAATTTGGAAAACATAATCCAGATAAAAGATTAGTAGCCCTTAAATAAAAATCCCGCCGACTGGCGGGATTTTTGTCTCTGGAGAGTATGAAGTCTATTTAGTGTTAGTTGGCACGATTAGCTATCAATATGCTGATGTGTTTAGCGAAACAGATAAGGGAAAAGCTGTTTTCTTTCTTGTGCAGAAAGGCTGCTGACTCTTGCGATATTGGTCTCTGGGATAGCTTCTGGATTTGGGTAGTGTTTCAGCACTTTTTCCATGCTCTCTTCGCGGATCAGGTGAAAGATCGGGTAGGGTGAGCGGTTGGTGAGGTTCTCATCATCCTCTGGATCTGTTCCTGCAAAGCAGTAATCAGGATGGAACGTCGCGACTTGAAACACACCTTCCCAGTCTTGTTGGCGAATTAACGCTTCCACCCAGTCGATGTAAAAATTGTAATCAACAAAATCGTGCAGCAGGTTTGGGACAACAACGAGAGTGGTTTCAAGCTCTTGCGGCTCTTTCGTATCAAGTTCAAGCAACTGATCGTAAATATCTTGTAGCAGTGCTTCTTCATCACGGGCTTCACTGACATAGATTTTAATTTGCTGATTACGCTGAGGTTTTGCGGCAAATGGGCATAAGTTTAAGCCGATCACGACCTGATTAAGCCAGTGATCGACTTCTTGAATGATGGTTTCCGTTGACATGTTGAGCTCAGATTCTTCGTTTTACTTGTATCATGTGGCGCTGAGCATAGCACAACTTAGGCCGAAGGGCTGACCAAAGCCTGACTGCCCTGTGGCGTTTGTTTATTTTGTCGGCTTAGGCGCCAACCAAGGATAAACAAGATGAAGTAAAGCCCCAACCCGCCGAGGGTGACTATTTCCCAACCACCGTGTTGCCAACAGTACAGCAGGTAAAAACCACCTAAACTACCGCCGATGTAGTAGTGAACCAAGTAAAGTGCAGTCGCGGTGGCTTTGGCTTGTGTGGCTTTTTGGCTGACCCAAGCGTAAGCCAAAGTGTGGGTGAAAAAGGCGCCGAAGCTAATCAAAATCAAACCGGCCAGCATGGCGGGTATCGCTTCAATCAACGCAATCAACATGCCCGCCATACTGATGAGTGCGCCAAGCATCATACCGGGAATCGCTGAGAAACGCCGGTTCCAGTTGGCGGTGAGCTTTGAGCTCAGTGTGCCAGCCAAATAACAGACGAAAATCAGTGAAGCGATGCCAATGGGCAGTGAGTAGGGTTCGGCGACTAAACGAAATCCCATGACGGAATAGAGGTTAACAAACAGTGCGAAGTTAACCCCGCCAATCAACATAGCGAGCCAGAGTGTACGGTTTTGCAGATGTTTGACCAACGCACGATTGTGATGGAAAAACAGCCCACGCTGCGGTTTAAAATGCTGTTGAATGGGCAGCAAATACGCGACCAAAAGTGCGCCGAGCAGAGTAAAAATGGCCATTGCAACGACCGCATGTTGCCAACCAAGGGCATCAGTGAGTAACCCTCCTGCAATGCGGCCAGTAATACCGCCCAATGAGTTTGCCGCGATATAGCCACCAATCGCCTTACCAAACGCTTGCGGAGAAAGCTCTTCCACCATGTACGCCACCGCAACCGAAGCAAAAGCCGCTAAAGCCACCCCCATTAAAGCTCGGGTAAGTACCAAAAACCAAAATTGCTCCGCGTAAAGCATGGCTAAACCAATCACAGGCATAGCAAATAAGCCGGTCAGCATCACTAATCGTCGCCCAACGGCTTCCGAAGTGACCGCCCAAGGCACGAGACAAAGTGATAAGGCTAAGGTTGACGCTGCAAACAACCAGTTAATTTGGGTTTCCGAAACCGCAAAGTGATTCGCCAAATAAGGCAGCATGGGTTGGAAAAGATAAAGATTGCAGAAAACTAAAAATGAGCCGAAGGCGAGGGCAAAGGTCACTTTTAAATATTGGGGAGAATGCAGTTCAATCATACAGCGGATCCAAGATGCAAAAAGGCGGTGATGTGATCACGATAGCAGTGGCATCTCGATTAATGAAATATATTAAAAATATGGTTGCGATATACAGGATATATGATGGAAGTTCGACAACTGCGTCACTTTGTGACCGTGGCAGAATGGGAAAGTTTTACCTTAGCCGCGCAGCAACTGCATATTGCGCAGCCTGCACTGAGCATTTCGATTAAGAAATTTGAGCAGCAGCTCGGTGTTACCTTATTCAAAAGAGATGAAAGAAAAGTCGCGTTGACTCATGAAGGCGAAGTGTTGCTTGAACATGCCAAGCGCATTTTGCAACAAGTCAATGATGCCCAATTGGCGGTTGATGAGCTCAAAGGCGTTGTGAAAGGCGAGGTACGCCTTGGCGCGCCAAGCATGATGGGCTCTTACTTTTTCCCGCAAATCATTATGGCGTTTAAAAGCCACTTTCCTAATCTGAAAATGACGGTGATTGAAGCGGGTACTCAATCGATCCGTAAAATGCTGCTGTCAGGTGAGTTGGATATTGGGGTAATTTTGAATCACGATCTGCCGGACGATTTGGAAGCGGATCCGCTGCTCTCTTCGCAAATGGTTGCTGTGGTTGGCAAAAATCATGAGTTAGCTGAACGTCGTTATCTTACTTTTGCCGAGTTTTTTGAGCATGAACTGGTGATGTTTAAACCCGGTTATTTTCACCGAGACTTTATCGATAAAGTGTGCCGAGAGCATAAATTTACGGCAGATTTTTCTTTTGAAACCAATTTGTTACCTATGATTCTAAGCATAGTGAAACATGAGTATGCGATTACCGCGCTGTTGGAGTTGGTGACCAGCAATGAACCGGAAGTGAAGGCGATTCCGTTTGAACCGCCGGTGTGGCTTGATCTTGCATTGGCTTGGCGTAAAGAAGGTTATCTGTCCAATGCCGATCGTACTTTTATCGAGTTTGTGAAAAAGTACGTTTAGCGCCAAGAAGAGCATTCATCTTTGCTGCTATTAATCTTTACTGCTGTAAATACGTTCAAAATTGGTGTGGTTCCAGCCAATCATCAAACGATCACCAATTTTTAGTACTGGTACACTGCGAGCGCCGAGAGCATCAAGCTCTTTGCGGCCGCGTTCCATTTTTGCGTTGCATAAGCGGTACTTAATGCCTTTTGAGTCCAGATAACGCTGGGCGTCTTTGCAATGTGGGCATTTATCTTTTATGTACAAAACCACGCGTTTCATTGGAATCTCTCATGTATCAAAAGGGCGCAAAGTGTAACGAGAGTCGGCTGGAGATGCAAATATCCCCTTCCTACTTGAAGCGCTCATACTTATTGGTGTAGGTGATTCTTGAGTGGAAATTGAGTAAACTTGCCGACCTTTTTTGTAACCCAAACTGAGCACGCGAAATGAGTATGCACCCTGCACTGAAGTACATTCAGGGATATCCCCAACACATTGTTGAACAAGTTGCTCAACTGATCGCAAACGACAAGCTGATACCTTGGTTTGAGCAGCGTTATCCTGAGCGACACGATGTCCAGAGTGAAAAAGCACTGTTTGACTTCACCATGGCTTTAAAAAACCAATATATGAAGAAAACGGCTCCGCTCAGTAAAGTGGTGTATGACGGAAAAATTCATCTCATTAATAATGCGCTGGGGTTACACAGCTACGTTTCTCGGGTGCATGGCAATAAACTGAAAGCAAAAAATGAAATCCGTATTGCCAATGTGTTTAAACAAGCACCTGAGCCGCTACTGCGCATGTTAGTGGTGCATGAATTGGCGCATTTAAAAGAGAAAGAACACAACAAAGCGTTTTATCAGCTCTGTTGCCATATGGAACCGAACTATCACCAGCTCGAGTTAGACGCACGGTTATACATGATGGTGCTAGAGCTTAAGGCAGGCAAAGCATGAACACTCCACTTAAGCCAAAACATGGGCAAAAAACAAATCGAAAACCGAAAGCCAATAAGCCAGTTGTGAAAAAGCAGCAAACTAAGCAGCCGACAACCCACAAAGTACATGGTGAGGAAGTCGCTGCCGTTAAATCTGGGTTACATCCACGCAATCGTCATCGCGGGCAGTATGATTTTCCGGCACTGATTAAGGTTGTGCCAGAGTTGCAATCCCATGTGATGAAAAATCCTAAAGGGCAATGGACGATTAATTTTGCCGATCCGATCGCGGTCAAGTTACTCAATAAAGCGCTTTTGGCTCTGCATTACGGTGTCACCTATTGGGATATCCCTGAGGGCTTTTTATGCCCGCCCATTCCGGGTCGTGCGGATTACATTCATCGCGTGGCCGATCTTTTGCTTAAGGACAATCCAAAATTAAACCTTTCTCAAGTCACAGCACTGGATATTGGCGTGGGCGCGAATTGTATCTATCCGATTGTCGGTGTAACGGAATATGGCTGGTCATGGGTTGGCAGTGATGTTGATCCTGTCTCAATTCAACAAGCGAATTTGATTGTTCAAAGCAACTCAACGTTGCAAGGCCATATCGAATGCCGCCTGCAAAAGAACAGCCAACATATTTTTAACGGCATTATTGGGGCGAATGAGCGTTATACGCTGACGACTTGCAACCCGCCTTTTCATGCATCCTTAGCGGACGCTCAGCAAGGAACCCAGCGTAAGTTGACCAACTTACAGGCAAATCAGCGCAAGAAAGGCCGCTTAGCAACGCCAACCTCAAGCCACCCAAGGCTAAATTTTGGTGGTCAGAAAGCCGAGTTATGGTGCCCAGGAGGAGAAGCGGCTTTCATTGGTAAAATGGCGGTAGAAAGCCAGCAGTTTGCCGAGCAAGTACTCTGGTTTACCACGCTGATTTCTAAAGGTGATAACGTTCGTGGCATGAAAAAACAGCTGGAAAAACTCGGGGCTCAGTCGATACAAGTTGTAGAGATGGCACAAGGGCAAAAGATAAGTCGCTTTGTCGCTTGGAGTTTTCAAAATGCTGAGCAGCGCAAGCTGTGGTGGCAGGCAAAATGTTAAGCTTTAAACAAGTTATACCCTTCCTACTTAAAGTTG
>NZ_WPDC01000116.1:0-8576 GCF_035615595.1 Vibrio sp. R-1
TTTTAAGCCACCCTTATTTCTCTTTCATACAGCTTTTCTCTTGCGTATGGTATTAAAGCAGCGACTCTTCGAGCGCTCGCAAACAGAGCGCGATATTTTCTGAACGCGCGCCATAGCCCATAACCCCAATGCGCCACGCTTTGCCGGCTAATGCCCCGAGCCCAGCGCCAATTTCCAAATTGTATTCATTGAGTAGATGGCTGCGTACTTTGGCTTCCTCAATACCTTCCGGCACATAAATCGCGTTCAACTGCGGCAAACGATACGGCTCTGCGACCACAAATTGAAAACCGAGTTGCTCTAACCCTTGTTTAAGCTTCTCATGCATCAGACGATGGCGCTGCCACGCGTGCTCTAAACCTTCTTGTTGCAAAAGCAGTAACGCTTCGTGCAGCGCGTACAAACTATTAACCGGGGCGGTATGGTGATAACTACGTTTGCCCGCGCCACTCCAATAACCTAATACCAAGCTTTGATCCAAGAACCAGCTTTGAATCGGTGTTTTTCGTGATTGAATCTTCTCAATGGCACGAGGTGAAAACGTCAACGGAGCCAATCCCGGCACACAAGAGAGGCATTTTTGGCTGCCAGAATACACCGCATCCAGTTGCCACTCATCCACCAGCAGGGGAACGCCGCCGAGCGAGGTCACCGCATCAACAATCGTCAACAAACCATGCTGCTTCGCTAGAGCACCTAACGCTTGCGCATCACTTAAGGCTCCGGTTGACGTTTCTGCTTGTACAAAAGCCAGTATTTTCGCATCCGGATGCTCATCTATCGTGGCTTGCACTTTTTCAACGCTGACTGGGCAACCCCATTCATCATCAACCACCACAACTTCGGCCCCACAACGCACAGCGTTATCGCGCATCCGCTCACCAAACACCCCATTGCGGCAAACAATCACTTTATCGCCCGGCTCGACGAGGTTAACAAAACAGGCTTCCATACCCGCACTACCCGGCGCAGAAACGGCAATCGTAAATTCGTTTTCCGTTTGGAAAGCATATTTCAAGAGTTGTTTCAGCTCATCCATCATACCGATAAATAGTGGATCAAGATGACCAACCGTTGGGCGGCTGAGCGCTTGCAGGACTTGAGGGGAAATAGCCGAAGGCCCAGGGCCCATCAAAATCCGATGCGGGGGAATAAAACTACGAATTGTCATAACGACTCCTTGTTGTGGCGACCAGAACCACTAGCCTAATGCAATTCAGTAGCAGCAACAATTCGACCTATGTCCAGAGTGTTAATCCTTGTCACACTAATGTCATTTTTATTTGCACTTTTAGAACATTTTGTCGTTGACAAGATTTCGCCAACACCGTTCAATGTGTGAGCTATCTAGCAGAAGAGGAGCACTGCCCAGGCAGATGTTTTGTGGAGCCTCAACTCCAATACAGAACATTCAGGGGGAGTAGTGCCGAGGTGAATCAAAGTTGTGGCTTTGGTTTATCGGTTGAACGGGCTGAATCCCTTCAACTGTCATCAGCTCGAATCTGATGAAGAGCTTCTGAGGGAAATCTTTCTATAGTCACTCCTCTATTTTGCTCTATAAAAAACACTCTCTTCACAACATTGGACGTTGGGTTACCAACAACTCGTTTTTCAGGAAGTCTGGGAGAATTGCCGTGAGCACATTTAACGTCGCCAAATTTGGTGGTACTAGTGTCGCCAACTTTGAAGCCATGAGCCGTTGTTCGGCCATTATCGAAAACAATCCACAAACACGCTTAGTGGTCAGCAGCGCCTGCTCTGGGGTGACCAATTTATTGGTCGAACTCGCCAATGGCGTGGCCTCAGCGGAACGTCGCCAAGCGATTTTGCAACAACTGGCTGATATCCATTATGTGATTATCGACCAGCTCGCCGATCCGACACGCGTCGAAAAAGAAGTCAAAGCCGTGCTAGATTCTGTGGCCAGTGCTGCAGAAGCGGCGTCATTTCAATCCAGTAAAAAACTGACCGACCATCTCGTCGCCTGTGGTGAGCTCATCTCCACCTACATCCTCACTCAACTGATGCGTGAGCGTGGTGTCGACGCGGTACGTTTTGATATCCGCGAAGTGCTACGCACTGACGATCATTACGGTCGCGCCGAACCTCAATTGAAAGAAATCGCTCAATTAGCCAAAGAGAAACTGGTGCCACTGTGTGAGCAATATGTCGTCGTGACTCAAGGTTTCATCGGCTCTGATGCGCAAGGTAATACCACCACTTTAGGCCGCGGCGGCAGTGATTATTCAGCCGCTTTGATTGCCGAAGCCGTGCAAGCTTGTGGCTTGGAAATTTGGACTGACGTACCGGGGATCTACAGTACCGATCCACGTATCGCGCCAAAAGCAGCGCCGATTCCTGAGATAAGCTTTAGCGAAGCCTCAGAAATGGCCAATTTTGGTGCCAAGATTTTGCATCCATCCACCTTGCTTCCAGCGGTACGCCATGGCATCCCCGTGTTTGTTGGCTCATCAAAAGAACCGGAAAAAGGCGGCACTTGGATCCGTAAACAAGTCGAAAGCGCGCCACTGTATCGCGCACTTGCTCTACGCTGTAATCAAACCATGGTGACACTGCGTAGCGCGCAGATGTTCCATGCTTACGGCTTCCTCGCCAAAGTATTTGAAATTCTCGCCAAGCATAAAATTTCGGTCGATCTCATTACCACATCAGAAATCAGCGTGTCACTGACACTGGATAAAACCGATACCTCAGGCGGTGCGCCAGAATTGCCTGAAGCGGTGCGCGCCGAGTTGGAAGAGCTGTGTACAGTCGAAGTCGAATACAACCTGTGTCTGATTGCTCTGATCGGCAACAAGATGAAAGAGAGCCGCGGCTACGCCAAACAAGTATTCAGCGTATTGGAAGATTACAACCTCCGCATGATTTGCTATGGCGCCAGCGCACATAACCTCTGTTTCTTGCTGCATGAATCTGTCTCTAAGCAAGCGGTGCAGAAGCTGCATAAAGAGCTGTTTGAGCAAGAGTAAAACTCGAACTCACGAGATAAAACCAGAGGCCACATGATGTGGCCTCTTTTATTGTGGATGGAGGTCTTACTAATTAAGCATCAAGGTTAGGCGCTAGCCATTTTTCGGCTTCTTCCAAACTCCAGCCTTTACGCTCAGCATAGCTGTGCAGCTGATCTTGTTGGATCTGCGCAACCGCAAAATAGCGAGAATCGGGATGCGAGAAATACCAACCGGATACCGAAGCGCCAGGCCACATCGCATAGCTTGTGGTCAGTGACATACCTATGGTCTCTTCGACATTCAGCATCTGCCACAAAGTCGCTTTCTCGGTATGCTCAGGACACGCGGGATACCCCGGCGCTGGTCGAATGCCCTGATAACGCTCACGGATCAGTTCATCATTGGAGAGATTTTCATCGCTCGCATAACCCCAAATCTCTTTACGCACTTTTTCATGCAGATATTCCGCAAAGGCTTCCGCCAAACGATCGGCCACTGCTTGGATCATGATCGCATTGTAATCATCACCCTGAGCTTTATAAGCATCGGCCAACGCTCGCTCACCAATGCCACCGGTTACTGCAAACGCGCCAATCCAATCACGTTTACCGCTCTCTTTCGGAGCAATATAGTCCGACAAACAGTAGTTGGCTCCTTTCGGTTTCTCAGTCTGCTGACGCAAGTTGTACAGCACATGCGCGACTTGCGTACGCGATTCATCACTGTACACCTCAATGTCATCGCCCACGCTGGCTGCTGGAAACAGTGCACACATACCACTGGCTTTCAGTAGCCCTTCTCGCTCTACTTTATCAAGCAAGGCATTGGCATCATGAAACAGACGTTTGGCCTCTTCACCAACCTCTTCATGCTCCAAAATGGCAGGGTATTTGCCCATAAGCGACCAAGTCATAAAGAAAGGCGTCCAGTCGATATAAGGACGCAGCGTGGCTAACGCAATGTTTTCAAACACATGCACGCCCGGTTTCGCAGGAGCGGGCGGCGTGTAATTTGCCCAATCCAGCGCCGCTTTATTAGCACGTGCCTGCTCTAACGTGACTGGACGCGATTTTGGCGTTTTACGCGCATGCTGATCACGCGTGCGCTCATAATCGAGATCCAAACGTTCGATAAACCCAGGACGCAGTTCATCAGACAATAACGATGTGCACACCCCCACCGCACGCGAAGCATTATTCACGTACACCACAGGCGCATGATAATTCTGCTCGATCTTCACCGCAGTATGCGCTTTAGACGTTGTTGCCCCACCAATCAAAAGTGGCAGTTCAAACCCTTGTCGCTCCATCTCTTTCGCCACGTGTACCATCTCATCCAAAGACGGCGTGATAAGCCCAGAGAGACCGATGATATCGACATTTTGCTCGCGTGCGACTTTGAGGATCTGCTCGCAAGGCACCATCACACCAAGATCGATGATCTCGAAGTTATTACACTGCAGCACGACGCCAACAATGTTCTTACCAATGTCATGCACATCGCCTTTTACGGTCGCCAGCAAAATCTTACCGTTTGAAGTGCTACCACTTTTTTGCGCATTAATGAAAGGCTCAAGATACGCAACGGCTTGTTTCATGACACGCGCTGATTTTACGACTTGCGGTAGGAACATTTTCCCTTCCCCGAACAAGTCACCGACCACGTTCATGCCATCCATCAGCGGCCCTTCAATCACTTCCAGCGGTTTACTGGCTTGCTGACGTGCTTCTTCAGTGTCTTGGACGATAAATTCGGTGATGCCTTTGACTAAAGCGTGCTCTAGGCGCTTAGCCACAGGCCATGCGCGCCACTCTAACGCAGAAGCATCCTCTTCTTTACCAACACTGTTTTCGCGATACGCTTCGGCAATTTCAAGCAGTCTTTCCGTGCCATCGCTACGTCGATTGAGGATCACATCTTCCACTGCCTCACGCAGTTTCAGCGGAACGTTATCGTAGATTTCAAGCTGCCCTGCGTTGACAATCCCCATGTCCATACCATGTTTAAAGCAGTGATAAAGGAATACAGCATGGATCGCTTCGCGCACATAGTTGTTGCCGCGGAAAGAGAAGGAAACGTTAGACACACCGCCAGAAATCATCGCATGCGGCAGCTCACGCTTAATGTCCGCCACTGCATTAATGAAATCCAGCGCGTAGTTATTGTGCTCATCAATTCCGGTCGCAACGGCAAAGATGTTCGGGTCGAAAATAATATCTTCCGGTGGGAAGCCCACCTCATCGACCAAAATATGGTAAGCCCGACGACAGATCTCTAATTTGCGCTCACGGGTATCGGCTTGGCCCACTTCGTCAAACGCCATCACAATCACCGCGGCACCGTAGCGGCGCACCAATTTGGCTTGGGCAATAAACTTCTCTTTCCCTTCTTTTAGAGAGATAGAGTTGACGATGCCTTTACCCTGAATGCATTTCAGACCCGCTTCAATGACTTCCCATTTCGAGGAGTCGACCATCACCGGAACTTTGGAGATTTCTGGTTCAGAGGCGCATAGATTCAAAAAGCGCACCATGCACGCCTCGGCGTCCAACATGCCTTCATCCATGTTGATATCAATGATCTGCGCGCCGTTTTCGACTTGCTCACGCGCCACATCGAGCGCTTCGTCGTATTGCTCTTCTTTAATTAAACGCTTAAAACGCGCTGAACCGGTGACGTTAGTCCGTTCCCCCACGTTAACAAACAAGGTTTCAGGGCCAACATTGAGCGGCTCTAAACCCGAGAGACGACATTCTACTTTCAGATCTGGCAGAGCCCTTGGTTTTACACCCTCGACGGCTTTGGCAATGGCAGCGATATGCTCAGGTGTTGTACCACAGCAACCACCGACTAAGTTAAGAAAGCCTGCTTGTGCCCATTCCGCAATATGTTCTGCCATTTCCTCGGCAGAGAGATCGTATTCGCCAAACGCGTTGGGCAGTCCGGCATTTGGGTGCGCGGAAACATAGCATTCTGAAATGCGTGAAAGCTCTTCCACGTACTGGCGCAGCTCATCAGGGCCTAACGCACAGTTCAAGCCAAACGAAATCGGCCGTACATGACGCAAGGCGTTGTAGAAAGCTTCCGTCGTCTGTCCAGACAAAGTTCGCCCAGAGGCATCGGTAATCGTGCCGGAAATCATCACAGGTAAGCTGATGCCCAGCTCTTCAAATACGCTATCGACCGCAAACGCACAGGCTTTGGCGTTCAGTGTATCGAAGATGGTTTCAATGAGGATAAGATCGCTGCCACCTTTGATCAAAGCGCGCGTCGATTCGGAATAGGCTTCAACAAGCCCATCAAAAGTGACGTTACGAAATCCTGGATCGTTCACATCTGGCGAAATAGAGCAAGTACGGTTGGTTGGCCCAAGCACACCAGCCACATAGCGTGGCCGACTTGGATCTTTAGCCGTCCACTCATCCGCGACTTCACGTGCAAGCTTAGCGGCGGCAAAGTTAATTTCGGCGCTGAGCGATTGCATGTCGTAGTCTGCCATAGCAATCGTGGTTGAGTTAAAGGTGTTGGTCTCAAGAATATCCGCCCCCGCTTCAAGGTAAGCGGAGTGAATCTCTTTAATAATTTGCGGCTGAGTAAGCACTAAGAGGTCGTTATTTCCTTTCAAATCACAGTGCCAATCGACAAATCGTGCACCGCGATAGTCTTCCTCTTGTAACTTATAACTCTGAATCATGGTACCCATACCGCCATCAATCAGTAGGATACGTTGTTTCAATTGCTGTTCGAGTTGTTGTCTTACTTCTTTTCCCACAATACCGCCTCATTCCTTATGCGTTTGCCACATCCTATCACACAAAATCCAGAAATCTAGACGTCTAAAACAGCCATTCTTTCGTGACTCACCTTGACGATGTGAGCTGAACCCTATGTGATGAAAAAGTATTTGCTATTTACTCAACAGAGAAAGACAATTTCGTTCACAAATTGTTACACACACTGAGAAGAGAATGTCCGTCTACTACACTTTGTGCTTCCTCTCTGCGGCAGCCATGTTGATTGCATTTATTAATAGCAAGATCAGCCGAATGCAGACTACCATCGCAATCACCGCAGGTTCGATGATGTTATCGTTACTGATCTTGATCGCGGGTCAAAACGACTGGTTTCATCTCAATCAAATCGCCACCGAAACCGTCACCAGTATTAACTTTGAAAATTTTCTACTCAAAGGGATTTTAGGGTTTCTTCTTTTCGCTGGAGGTCTTGGCATTAAGCTGCCAAATCTAAAAGATCAGAAATGGGAAATTACGGTATTGGCTCTTGGCGCAACGCTGTTTTCGACTTTCTTTATTGGATTTACTCTCTATGGTTTCTGCCAATTAATCGGTATCCAGTTTGATTTGGTTTACTGCTTGTTATTTGGCGCACTCATTTCCCCCACCGACCCAATTGCTGTCCTCGCGATTGTCAAAAAGCTCAAAGCACCGAAACGTATTTCTACCCAAATTGAAGGCGAATCACTGTTTAACGATGGTTTTGGCTTGGTTATTTTCGTGACCATCTTTACCATCGCTTTCGGGCATGAAACACCAACGGTTGGCAGCGTTACCCTCCTCTTCATCCAAGAAGCGATCGGTGGCATTGTTTACGGTTTCTTATTAGGTCTCCTGTTCCACTATCTGATTTCAGCAACCGATGACCACTCTATGGAGCTGTTGCTGACGATTGGTATTCCGACCGCTGGTTATGCATTTGCCGATGTGATCCATGTTTCTGGCCCACTCGCTATGGTCGTATCTGGGATCATGATTGGTAACTGGACTCGTTTTATTGGCTTCTCAAAAGAGAGTGAAGAGCATCTCGATCACTTCTGGGAACTCGTAGACGAATTTCTCAACGGCGTCCTATTCCTGCTAATTGGTATGTCAATGCTACTGTTTGAGTTCCATCAAGAAGACTGGATCTTAATGGCTTTTGCAGTTCCACTAGTGTTATGTGGCCGCTACCTCAGCGTATTTGTCTCCTACATCGGATTTAAACGCTACCGTAGTTACAACCCTTGGTCTATTCGTATTCTGACTTGGGGTGGCTTACGTGGGGGACTCGCGTTAGCGATGGCGCTCTCAATACCCTCTGGAATCATGGTAATTCCTGAGAAATTGATTGATGTAAAAGAGCTGATTCTGGTGATGACTTACGCCGTGGTAGTGTTTTCTATCCTAGTTCAAGGCTCAACCATTACTCCTATGATTGAGAAAGCTAAAAAGGCTGAAATAAATACAGACAATCAATCCCCTATGTCTCAGCAAGAGCAACAACATTAATCTCCGTTGTTTAATCGACAAACCGCAGTTAAACACTGCGGTTTTTTATTACCCTCAGAATCCTTTCCCAGATGACTAGACGACTTAAACGACTTGGAGCTGCAGGTAGGCGATAAATGAGCAAATACCTATGTGCATAGATTCATTCCTAGTTACCTAAGCCTTGGTTTGTGGACTTGAAGCTACAGCAGTTTCGGCTGTATTTGCTTACCAAGTTCTCTCCAAACACATAGTGCATATAGACTCTGATGGATAAGCTTAAGGATAACGTTGATAAAGTACACTCGTAGGATAAACGCAAAAAGACAAAGACAAAAAG
>NZ_WPDC01000117.1:0-7921 GCF_035615595.1 Vibrio sp. R-1
TATAAAAATGCATTTTTAATGGGTTTTTATTAATTATTAATTTGAACAATAGATACATCCTTTACTGAACACTAATATTCACGTCAAAAATGTTTTAACGAAGGACTCATTGGGTTAGTCAGTTCATTACCCAAAATTGCGTAACTGGGGAAATCGACTTTTTGCCAAAGTTGCTGACAAAGTACTTCACTATTTTCCCATTTCCCCTTGAGAATCCATTCAACTAAAAAGTGAGCCACATCGGGATAGATCACTCGCTCAGCCTGTTTCTCATCAAGCCACAGACGTAAGCAGGCAGGGTCAAGAAACTCCATCACACTTGCCAGCCCAAGTGTTTCAAGGGTTGCCGCATTACTCACCTGTTCAAATTGGCCAGCCAATGGCTTCATTAATAATTTTTTGCCTAACGCTAAAGCTTCCGAAGGCAACTCAAAACCACCACTGGTGATCACTCCGCTGCATTGGTGTAAATGATGCTGAAAATCACCATGATGCAAACGACGCAGTTCGACATTTTCCGTCAACTCGTTTTCTGGCACCTCGGGGTGATAACAAATGAAGTGAATATTGGTAAATCTATACAGTAACTCACAGATTTCATTCACATTTTCAAATGGAAGGTAGACTAATATAAAGTTCTGCTGACTCAGCGGCTGCTCCGGCGCATAAATAATGGGAGGCAAAATCGGCTGTTCAAAATGGTACCAATGTAAACCTAAATGGTACTGGGCTGGCGCAAAATGCCGCAAGATCGCTTTATCCAGCCAAGAAGCACCTTTTAATGGCACTGGATACAAGAAGGCATTCTGATGACTAATTCCAATACAGGGAATATTTTGTAATTTGGCCGCCCAAGCCGTCACTGGCTCAAAATCGTTTAAAATCAGGTCATAACCAGAAAGATCTAAGCGCTTCACCTCCTTCCAAAACTGCAACAGATTATTCTTACGTAACGTTTTAACGTAATTGACGTGGCCATTTTCGGTGGCAAAGGTCAGTCCTCGTCGAGTCGCAAAATCACCAAAGCATTCCATTGAAAAATACTTCTCAACAGGACGTCCTGAGAACAGATAATCCACATCAACTTGCTGCTGCTTAAGTGCCGCACACATGGCTCTTGAACGCGCAATATGCCCATTCCCGGTTCCTTGAACGCCATACAGTATTTTCAAATGCTTTTCTCCATTACGCTCATTGCGTAGGTTGCGCTGCCCATCCCAAGCAAAGCTCCAGCGATCACATCACTTAGAAAATGCACGCCTAATAACACTCGCGCCAAGCCAATTAAACCTGCCCAACAAAGTGCGACGGCATACCAATGAGGATAGATATAACCAATTAATGTCGCCATGACGAAGGCGGCAGCGGTATGTCCCGACGGTAAGCTGTAGCGATCGCTCGGCGTGATATAAGCCGTGACTAAGGCGGAAAGTTCTTGTGGACGTCGGCGCTGAAAACTGTTTTTCAGCAACCAATAAATCGGTAATTCAATAGCAAACGCAAGCAGGCCAACCGCGAGAAACAGCAGCCCATGAGTCTCATCTAACCACCAAGCTAGAATGCCCATCAGCGCGTAAAGGTGCCCATCTCCTGTATGAGAAATTGACTTACTGAGCCTCGCGACTCGCGTATTGTACTTATGCTGTAAGCAGAGTAATGAAAAAGCTAAATCGAGTTTAGCGATCGGTTCCATAGCTCGCATCACACATCCTTCCTTCTGGTGAGGTGATGCTTTGAGCTTATCGGCAGCAAATGACAGTCAGGTGAAAATTGTTTGTCGAAATGGTGACAAACGGGCACACAATTTAGTCATGCTGAATAAAAAATCAACTTTGGGGTTGACGCATTGTGTCGAGTACGGTACTAATCTGTTAACTTAATTGTGTGGATTGTTACAGATGACAATGCGTTTTTCTCTCCTGCTAGGCCTACTACTGATCGTGAAACCATCACGCGGGTAGGCTGTGGACGAAAAACACCACACAAGATAAAAAACCCGCAGCTGATGCGGGTTTTTTTATAGCCGATTTTTACAACAATATTCAGGAAGTTAGCCGTTAACTCTCAGTGCGAGGAAGCAAACATGAACAATCAGGTGATTATATTCGATACCACATTACGCGATGGAGAGCAGGCTTTGTCTGCCAGCCTGACGGTAAAAGAGAAACTGCAAATCGCCTACGCACTGGAGCGCTTAGGGGTAGATATTATCGAAGCCGGTTTCCCTGTTTCCTCTCCGGGCGATTTTGAATCGGTACAAACCATCGCTAAAAACATCAAAAATAGCCGTGTTTGTGCCCTTTCGCGAGCCGTTGCGAAAGACATTGATGCCGCGGCAGAAGCCTTGAAAGTCGCCGAAGCCTTTCGTATTCACACCTTTATCTCCACATCCACTATCCATGTACAAGACAAATTGCGCCGCAGCTATGACGATGTCGTCGAAATGGCAGTCAAAGCGGTGAAACATGCGCGTCAATATACGGATGATGTGGAGTTCTCTTGTGAAGATGCTGGCCGCACACCTATCGATAACTTGTGCCGTATGGTCGAAGCCGCGATCAATGCCGGTGCGCGTACCATCAATATTCCAGATACGGTCGGCTACACAGTGCCGAGCGAATTTGGTGGCATTATTCAAACGCTGTTTAACCGAGTGCCCAATATCGATAAAGCGATCATTTCCGTGCATTGTCATGACGACTTAGGCATGTCGGTAGCTAACTCGATTGCCGCTATTCAAGCGGGAGCGCGTCAAGTAGAGGGAACCATCAACGGTATTGGCGAACGTGCGGGTAACTGTGCATTGGAAGAGATCGCGATGATCATCAAAACCCGTCAAGAGTTGCTCGGGGTAACCACAGGCATTAAACACGACGAGATCAGCCGTACCAGCAAGCTTGTCAGCCAGCTATGCAACATGCCGATTCAAAGCAACAAAGCGATTGTCGGAGCCAATGCGTTTAGCCACTCTTCGGGCATTCACCAAGATGGCATGCTCAAAAACAAAAATACCTACGAAATCATGACTCCCGAATCGATAGGCCTCAAAAACCAAGCACTGAACCTCACTAGTCGTAGTGGGCGTGCCGCAGTGAAAAGCCATATGGACTCAATGGGCTACAACGAAAATGAATACAATTTGGATGCCTTGTATGAAGACTTCTTGAAGCTGGCAGATCGCAAAGGCCAAGTGTTTGATTACGATTTAGAGGCCTTGATGCATTTCTCTAATTTGCGTGAAGAGGATGACTTCTACAAACTCAATTACTTGAGCGTGCAATCGGGTAGCGTGATGGCCACCACCAGTATTAAGTTGCTGTGTGGCGGTGAAGAAAAATGCGAAGCCGCTGTTGGTAATGGTCCAGTCGATGCGTTATATCAGTGTATCTATCGCATCACAGGGTATGAGATTGTACTCGATAAATTCGATCTCACCGCCAAAGGCGAAGGTGAAGATGGTCTTGGTCAAGCGGATATCATCGCTAACTACAAAGGACGTAAATATCACGGTACCGGCGTCTCAACCGACATCGTTGAAGCTTCCGGTCAAGCCTTGTTGCATGTTATCAATAGCATTCATCGCGCAGATCAAATCGCCCAGATTAAACAGAAAAAAAGCGTCGCTACGGTTTAATGCTCATACTCCTTAGCTCTACTGAAGTTACTGCTAACCCTGAGTAGCTTCAGTATTCAAGAACCTTAGGCGACACAAACACAACTTAAAAATCGATCATAAAGGACTCGCATGACAGACAGAGATTACAAAATTGCCTTATTACCCGGCGACGGCATCGGCCCGGAAGTGATGGCACAAGCCCACAAAGTGTTGGATGCGATTGAGCAAAAACACGGCATTCGTTTCAGTCGTGAAGAGCACGATGTTGGTGGTATTGCGATTGATAACCACGGTAGTCCACTGCCAGAAAGCACTCTGCGTGCCTGTGAAGAAGCGGATGCGGTCTTGTTTGGTTCCGTCGGAGGGCCAAAATGGGAACATCTGCCATCTAACGAACAACCTGAACGCGGTGCTTTGCTACCACTGCGTAAGCACTTCCAACTGTTTTGTAATTTGCGCCCCGCGCAGATTCACCAAGGTCTGGAAGCCTTTTCGCCCCTACGTGCTGACATCTCTGCCCGCGGTTTCGATATTGTGGTGGTGCGTGAGCTGACTGGCGGCATTTACTTTGGTCAACCCAAAGGCCGTGAAGGTGAAGGCGCTCATGAAAAAGCGTTCGATACTGAGGTTTACCACCGTTTTGAAATTGAACGTATCGCGCGAATCGCCTTTGAGTCGGCTCGCTTGCGTCGTAAGAAAGTCTGCTCTATCGATAAAGCTAACGTGCTGCAAAGCTCAATACTGTGGCGCGAAGTGGTCAGCGAGATTGCCAAAGAGTATCCCGATGTCGCGCTTTCACACATGTACATCGATAATGCCACCATGCAACTTATCAAAGATCCAGCCCAGTTCGACGTGATGCTCTGCTCGAACATTTTTGGCGACATTCTTTCTGATGAATGCGCGATGATCACAGGCTCTATGGGCATGCTCCCCTCGGCCAGTATGAATGAAAGCAAGTTTGGCTTGTACGAACCGGCGGGCGGCAGCGCGCCCGATATCGCAGGCAAAAACATCGCCAACCCTGTCGCGCAGATCTTATCTGCGGCACTCATGCTGCGTTACAGCTTAGGTGAAGAAGCGGCAGCGCGTGATATTGAAAACGCGGTTAGCCAAGCCTTAGCAGCAGGTGAACTGACGGCGGATCTCGCAGGCAATAAACCAGCCCTATCGACCTCAGCAATGGGCGATAAAATCGCAAGCTATATTTTGAATTCATAAGTTTGAGAGTGGGGTTACCCCACTCCTCTTTAGCTCACTGAGCTCAAGGAAGAAGCAATGTCAAAAGCCAAAACTCTTTACGAAAAAATTTACGATGCCCATGTGGTGGTTGCCGCACCGGGTGAAACGCCGATTTTGTACATCGACCGTCATCTAGTCCATGAAGTGACCTCTCCACAAGCCTTTGATGGCTTGCGTGAAAAAGGTCGCCCGGTACGCCAAGTTAGCAAAACCTTCGCGACCATGGATCACAACGTCTCCACCACTACTAAAGACATCAATGCCTCAGGTGAAATGGCGCGCATCCAGATGCAAACGCTTTCCAAAAACTGCGAAGAGTTTGGCGTCACGCTGTACGACATTAACCACAAGTACCAAGGCATTGTGCATGTGATGGGGCCTGAGCTTGGTATTACCCTCCCCGGCATGACGATTGTATGTGGCGATTCACACACCGCAACTCACGGTGCATTCGGCTCGCTTGCCTTTGGGATCGGCACCTCCGAAGTAGAACACGTACTGGCCACTCAAACCCTAAAGCAAGGCCGCGCTAAGACGATGAAAATCGAAGTGCGTGGCAAAGTGGCTCCCGGCATCACCGCTAAAGACATCGTACTGGCGATCATTGGTAAAACAACTGCCGCTGGCGGTACAGGCTATGTCGTGGAATTTTGTGGAGAAGCGATTCGCGATCTCTCCATGGAAGGTCGCATGACCGTGTGTAACATGGCGATTGAACTTGGTGCGAAAGCAGGCTTGATTGCCCCTGATGCAACTACGTTCAACTACATCAAAGGCCGCAATTTTGCCCCACAAGGCAGTGATTGGGATGCTGCTGTCGACTATTGGCAAACCTTAAAAACCGATGAGGATGCACAGTTCGATGCCATCGTGACGCTTGAAGCCAGTGAAATCAAACCGCAAGTGACTTGGGGTACCAACCCAGGCCAAGTGATTGCCGTTGATGAGCCAATCCCATCACCTAGCCAGTTTGCCGATCCTGTTGAACGCAGCTCAGCAGAAAAAGCTCTGGCTTACATGGGACTTGAAGCCGGCAAAATGCTCTCCGATTATAAGGTCGATAAAGTGTTCGTCGGTTCATGCACCAACTCGCGCATCGAAGATATGCGCGCTGCGGCAGCGGTAGCCAAAGGGAAAAAAGTCGCCTCTCATGTCCAAGCTCTGATCGTGCCCGGATCCGAACAAGTGAAAGCGCAAGCCGAAGCGGAAGGCTTAGATAAGATCTTTATTGAAGCAGGATTTGAATGGCGCTTACCGGGTTGCTCAATGTGTTTAGCCATGAACAATGACCGCTTAGGGCCAGGAGAACGCTGCGCGTCTACCTCAAACCGCAACTTTGAGGGACGTCAGGGACGTGATGGTCGCACTCATTTAGTTAGCCCAGCAATGGCAGCCGCCGCAGCGATTGCAGGTCACTTCGTCGATATTCGTCAGTTTTAATTCAAGGAGAACCCCATGTCAGGATTTCAGCAACACACCGGCTTAGTCGTTCCTCTTGATGCCGCCAACGTCGATACCGATGCGATCATTCCAAAGCAGTTTTTGCAAAAAGTGAATCGCACTGGCTTTGGCAAACATCTGTTCCACGACTGGCGATTTTTGGACGATGCAGGTGAAAAAGCCAACCCAGAATTTGTGATGAACCAACCTCGCTACCAAGGCGCTAGCATTTTGCTCGCAAGAGAGAACTTTGGTTGCGGCTCCTCGCGCGAACACGCACCTTGGGCATTAGCGGATTACGGCATCAGAGTCATGATTGCACCAAGCTTTGCCGATATTTTCTATGGTAACTCGATCAACAACCAGATGGTGCCCGTTCGTTTAACCGAGCAAGAAGTGGATGAGCTCTTTAGCTATGTTCATGATACGGAAGGTGCAACGATTACCGTCGATTTAGAAGCGCTGAGCGTAACCGCGAATGGTAAAACCTACCATTTCGAGATTGACGATTTCCGTCGCCATTGTCTACTCAATGGCTTAGACAATATCGGCCTGACTCTACAGCACGAAGCAAAAATTGCGGAGTATGAAGCCAAGATACCGAGCTTCTTAAAATAAGCATTTCTAGGCTGCCAAATCGCAGCCTTTTTTATCGCGAAAGAAAATGCGTTGCCATCGGGTCTAGCTAATCACAATCTCACGATAAGGTTACTCTGATATGAAAACACTCTTCGCTTTCTGTATTCTGATTTTTTCCAACATAGTTTACGCTGCACCCAAAGCTGAGCTTTGGGCTTATTGGCAAGCAAGTAATAACAGTAATACGGCAACCATCTCTCACCAAGCTTGGCAAAGCATCCTCGATCGTAATCTTGTCCAAGTGGGAGAGAACGCCCTCTTTCGTTATGCAGAAGTAACAAAGGAAGATAAAACGCTACTCAATGATTACTTAGATCAACTGTCAAAATTGGATCCAAGAGAATTTAACCGCCAAGAGCAATATGCTTATTGGGTTAATCTCTACAACGCTCTGACAGTGAAATTAATTTTGGATAACTACCCAGTCGCGTCCATAACCAAACTAGGGGGCCTATTCAGTTTTGGGCCGTGGGATGAGAAAGTTTTTACTGTGGCAGGACAACCCCTAACCCTCAATGACATCGAGCACCGAATTTTACGCCCTATCTGGAAGGATCCACGAACCCATTATGCAGTCAATTGTGCCAGCCTAGGCTGCCCAAATCTGCAATCCCAAGCTTTTACCGCACAAAACACAGAACAACTACTTAGTAATGCAGCACATACCTTTATCAACAGCAGTAAGGGAGCAACATTGAACAATGACACCTTAATCCTCTCCTCTATTTATGACTGGTTTGCCGTTGATTTTGGTAATAAAGAAGATCTTCTTATTCACCTTGCGCAGTATCGTCCTGAGCTATCTCTTTATTCGGGCAAAATCGACTATCAATATGATTGGAAACTGAACGATGCGAAAGAAAAGAAATAATACAGAAAAGTGAAATAGCAAAAAGCCGCTGTATCTCTACAGCGGCTTCGTAAATCAAGCCTGGCGATGTCCTACTCTCACATGGGGAAACCCCACACTACCATCGGCGCTAC
>NZ_WPDC01000118.1:0-7910 GCF_035615595.1 Vibrio sp. R-1
ACACTCCAACCTGCGCGACGAATTAAAGCGGCTTCCACGAAATCGTGACTGAGGATATGTCCACCAAAAGGCGGTCTTCCAGATAAATGCGGGAGGCCTGCGGCACTCATAAAGGCTTCCGTACGAATAATCGCGTTGTGACCCCAGAAGTTACCTTCCTTTTGTACCCACCAAGCCAGACCAGTACCGACCACTGGACCATAGATGCGAGCGGCAAACTGCTGCACACGAGCCATGAGAGTCGTGCCATTGATCAGCGCCGGAATGGTTTGAATCAATCCAGCATCTGGGTCACTTTGCATCCGTTGAGCCAATGAAATCATAGTACTTGGCTGCATCACACTATCGGCATCCAATACTAATAAGTGGTCGTACCCCGAGCCCCAACGACGGCAGAAATCGGCAATATTACCCGCTTTGCGCGCAATATTTTTACGACGGCGGCGGTAATAGACGTTAGCTTTGCCTGCGGTTTGTTGACGCAGCAACCAGAAGGCTTGCTCTTCAGATAACGCCACTTCAGGATCGGTGGTGTCACTGAGAATAAACCAATCGAAGGCATGTCCGTGTTCAGTTTTCGCTAGAGCCAAAGCCATGGTTTCTACTGCGGCAAAGACACGATCGGGTGCCTCGTTGTAAGTCGGCATCAAAATTGCGGTACGTGTCGTTAGGGGTTGCTCTGTATTGGGGGCAGGTTTGCGACTCGCGAGAACAAAAAATCCGGCAATCGAGCTTGAGAAGGCTAAGGCAATCCAACAGAAGTTGATAGCAAAGAGAACCAGTACCGCGTATTCGATAGGCGTTAGTCCACCGACCAAAAATACGCCGCGCATTTCAAAGATGGCAAAAGCAGAAATGAGTAAAGCAAAACCAACCACAAACACACGTCGCCACGAGCAGGATTTAACTCCACCCGTTTGAATGGCGTCACGCGGAAAACCTTCACTCAGTCGTTTAAGATTTTGTTCCGGCATTTCGCCGTGTTGTTCTGGTGGCATGGCAGAGCCTCCCATTAACTGGGAGGCTCCTTGTTCAACCATTGGGTTTGTCATAAAAAATCCGAGTACTTACTACAGGGTCCAACGATACAACCAAGTTTCTACAGGACGCGCTTCTTGCAAAGTGAGCTCTGCACGTAATTCAGCCAGTGTCACTTCGCCTGGATCAAATTCAAATGAGAGGCGATAGCCATTATTGGCAGGGTTATCACGCAGTACAACGTTACTGATTACCCCAGCATTGCTGCGCACTTTCGGTTCTGGCATCTGTGCAGGCTTGGCACCTTGGACTTGGTAATCAATCACGAACAAACGTTTTGGCGTTGGTTTGGCAATATCGGCACGTCCACTCGCAGTACGGCTTACAGTGATCGCTTGTGGATTCGCTTCTGGTTGCGCACCCCAGTTGAGGTGATAAGAGAAACGATATTCACTGCCTGCGGCAAGAGGTTGTGCTGGCTTCCAGAAGGCGACAATGTTGTCGTGAATTTCTGACTGAGTTGGAATTTCTGTCAACACGACAGCACCAGGACCCCAGTTACCGACTGGTTCAACCCACAGACTTGGACGTTTTTCGTAATGGGCTTCCAAATCTTGGTAGTTGGCGTAATCGCGCTCACGCTGCATCAAACCAAAGCCTTGCGGTGAGTTGTCCATAAAGGCGCTCACTTGCAGTGTGCTAGGGTTAGCCAATGGACGCCACAAACGTTCACCACGTCCGTTGATCATCAATAAACCATCAGAATCATGCACAGAAGGACGGAAATCATCAGTCTTCTCACGGCCATTTGGCGAATGCATGAACATACTGGTTGCCGGAGCTAGACCAACTTTGCTTAACTCCACGCGTGGGAAGAGTACCGCCTCAACGTCCATACGAGTATTTTCTCCTGGACGAATAGAGAAACGATACGCACCAGACACGCTTGGACTATCCAGCAGGGCATGAACCACAATCAAGTTAGTGTCGTAGTTTGGCTTTTCCACCCAGAAGGCACGGAAAATAGGGAACTCTTCACCCGTTGGATCGGCAGTTTTGATGGCCAAGCCACGCGCAGACAAGCCATACGCATTGCCTTTACCCAGAGCACGGAAGTAGCTTGCTCCTTGGAATACAAACAGTTCATCAAAATAGGATGGGCTGTTGAGAGGGTAATGCACACGAAGACCGCTATAACCGATATCTTCAGTAGGCAGGTTTTGTTGTAGAACTTCGCCAGCGGTGAACATATTCGGATCGTAGCTTAAATGTGTGGCTTTATTGCCTTCAACAAGTGCAATTTCAATCAGATCTTGGAAGAAGAAACCGCGATGGAATAGTTGCATTTGGTATGGTAGGCCATCTGCTTTCCACACTGCATTGTCGGGTTTAAAACGAATATCGCGGTACTCATCATAACTGATATTGGCCAAACTCTCTGGTAGCGGATCTTTTAAGGCAACATAAGGCTTTTTCGCCAGTTGGCGAGCTAGGCGAACAACGGTGTCGTTATCAAACGCTCCCGTTTTGGCAAAGCGAACCACATTTTTAACTTCGCCAGCTTTTGTTGGCTTAGTAGATTCTGAATTCACTGGAGAAGAGGCATTATTATTTTTAATGTCTGTAGCAAAACCATTATCAGACATCAGCAAAGAAGCCCCAAACAGCAGGGAGAAAAGTACAATCAGTTTTTGCGCATGACGTTGCACGGCGCTGGACACACGAATCATATAGAAATGAACCGATAACAAAGTGAAATACAAAGATAGCTTAAGAGTTTACTGCAATTTTGCTGACCGGACGGTATCGCAGGAAATTGCAGGTCTCATTAAGCGCGAAAGATAACAGAACTGTAAAAAAATGCACAACATATGTTGTTGAGAACTGTCTTTATCAGATATTTTCTATTCATAAGCTTATATCCTTTAGTTATATGTGATTTTGGAAGGCAAATCACGTTGTGTGAGAGCAAAAGTTTGGCATAAGCCAGTAATTTGTCGTTTAAGACCTTATAACATAAAAGGTTAATTCTGGTCTGTGACAAGTTGTGAGAAAAAATGACAAAACGAGTGCGCTTTAATCGAATAGTGTTTACTATCGCGACTCCTTCGTTCCAACCTTTTGTTTGACATAATGAAATTAACACTAAAACACAAACTGATTGGCGCAAGTTTATCGGCAGTGATGGTGATGGCGACGGCATTGACTTGGTTTTCCGCCAGTCAATTGCAACAGCAAACCAGCAATGCGGTTTATACTCGTGCTGACGCAATTTCTTCGACCGCTGCTAAAGGCATCTCAGATTGGATTTCTATCCGTAAATCAATTAGTACTGCGTTTAATGCTCACATTGAAGCACAAGATGTTGTCCCTTATCTGCAACAAGCGCGCAATGCGGGTGGTTTTGACGATATTTTTTACGGTACGACTGATGGCGCGATGTACCGCTCACATCCAGAGCGTAATCGTGCGGATTACGATCCACGTACGCGCCCTTGGTATAAAGATGCAGCCAGTGCGGGTAAGCAGATCATCACCACCGCTTACAGTGATGCGATAACCGGCGCACTGCTTGTGACGATTGCAGAGCCTGTTCGCCTTAACGGTAATTTGAGTGGTGTGGTTGGCGCAGATGTTCTCATTGATCAACTGATTGCGGACGTGATCAGCATGGACGCAGGAAAAAATGCGCAAACCATGTTGATTGATGGTCAAAACGGTTCGTTCCTAGCGCATCCAGACAAATCCTTGCTACTGAAGCCTGTGACGACGCTCTCTTCTGCTTTGGACATGCGCACTATCGAGCGTGCTGCGAATCAAGGTGAGTTGCTTGCGCTTAAACTGAATGGCGTGGAGAAGTTCTTCTTTTTCACTGCGGTACCCGATACACCTTGGTATTTCGCAGTACAGATGGACAGCGATACCGAATACGCCTCTCATTCTGAGTTGTTAACAGGCCTTATCACTACTGCGCTGCTGATCACTGTGATTGTGGTTGTGATTGTCTCTTGGCTCGTCAGCTTCTTGTTCCGTGATTTGGGTCGTGTATCGAAAGCGCTGGAGGAAATTGCCTCTGGTGATGCCGATTTGACACAACGTTTAGAACCTCGCAGTGATGATGAAGTCGGACAACTGGCAAGCAACTTCAATACCTTTGTGAGCAACATGCACACCATGGTACTCAAGTTAAGCCATGTTTCAGCCGCATTGGCGCAGCAGTCGAAAGTGACGGCGGCACAAGCGGAAGAGCGCAGTAGCCGAATTCGCTTGCAACAAGACGAAATCAATATGGTGGCTACCGCAATCAATGAGATGGCTGCTGCCACTCAAGAAATTGCGGGTAATGCGGATCACACGGCGCAAAACGCAGGTGAAGCCGTGACGGCGTGTGTCCATGGCGCGGGTCAAGTCACTCAAACGCAGCGTTCGATTCAATCTTTGGCTGAAGAAGTACAAGTCGCGACCGAAGTTATTCAAGAGCTGGAAGCGCATGGTCACCAAATCAGTACGATTCTGTCGACGATTCAGAACATCGCTGAACAGACCAACCTACTGGCGCTGAATGCGGCCATTGAAGCAGCCCGTGCGGGTGAGCAAGGACGTGGTTTTGCTGTCGTGGCTGATGAAGTTCGTGTGTTGAGTCAACGTACCCACGCGTCGACCAAAGAAATCCAGCAGATGATTGAAACGCTGCAAGCCACCACAGGTAAAGCGGTAGGTATTATGGATGACAGTCGTCGCCTCGCGGACACCAGTGTTGATGATGCGAATGAAGCTTCGGTTAGCTTGGAGCAGATCCATAAAACTGTAGAGCGTATCAGTGATATGGCAACGCAAATTGCGTCAGCGGCTGAAGAGCAAGCCTCTGTGACTTCGGAGATCACTCGCAATACCGTAGGTATTCGTGATGTTTCAAATGATCTCGCGCAAGAAGCTCACTCCGCTGCTGAACAAGCTGCAGAGTTGTCTGAACTGTCTCATGAGTTAGAACAAGAGATCCGTCGTTTTAAACTGTAATGACGTCACTGACAAAGTCAGAGTAAGGAGCGCTGATGCGCTCCTTTTTCGTTCTTATGCCTCTCGTCGTTTCGAGTTTCGATTCGCGGTCAAAGACCTATATAGGGCTCTTAGCCACAGAACACAGAGGCTAAAGCCACAGAGACTGAATGGCGGTGTGGGGTGGGAGATAGTGCGCGCACTGCGCTTGAAAAAGTTCTGCGGTCGCAATGGCATCCGTCAGCGCATGGTGAGGTGAGTAAGGCGGTAAGTGATAACGCATCCGTGATTGCCCAAGGCGTATTGAGGGTAAAGGTCGACGTGTAATCCGTTGCCATAGCGAGCGTTGCTTATCCAGTAACTGACGTTCAATTTCTAATGTATCCAACACGGGAAACTCGATCGCCTCGCCCCATATATTCAGGCTAATCTGGCGCAAAAATTCACGTTCAATATGCCTAAAGTGTACGACGACAATCTTGCCGTTCAGCGCCTCGAGCAATTCCTTCAACACCTGTTCTGGAGCTTGCGCATGCTGCAACTCGGAGTGCGTGATCCCATGGAACACTATCGACTCCTCTTCAAGCGGTTGAGAGGGTTTTACTAACCAATACCGAGCTTGATTAAGAAAAATCCGTTGAGTAGTAAAAGGCACTAAACCGATACTCACAATGGCATCTTGCTCGGCATTCAGTCCCGTTGTTTCAAAATCGAGGGCAACCAGTGAGCACTGATGAATCGGTGTTGAGCCTTCAACCAGAGGTTGAGCATAAAAGCGTTGTAAACTGGGTTGCCGAGCCTGCTGGGCTAAGTGAGCAAATCGAGCGGGCCAGTAAATCGCAGAGTCGAACATGGCGCTCACTTAAAATGTTGGTTGGCTTGGTAACGATACTTAAGATAATTCTGTCCGTTACTGAGGATCTGAAACGCATCTTTTAAGTTGCGTCGTTCAAAGTCCGAAAGATGTTCCGGCTCGATACTGTTGTCGGCCTCACGCTCTTGTTCAACATCAATCGCTTGATGGCGAATCCGCACCATAGCGATGAATTCCAAGGCATCACGCAGATCTTTGCCTTTACCTTGCGGGAGCAATTCTGCTTCAATTACATCATCTAAACGTTCAAACGAGTTTTTAGCACGTGAACCTGCGGCGAGGGCATGTACGCGGATCAAATCTGCCAGTGGTGCTGTCCCGCGACGTTTCAAATTGATGGAGTTGTTATGGCGTCCATCTTTTTCCATCACGAAATTCTTAAAAAAGCCCAGTGGCGGCGTGCGATTGAGCGCATTACGCGCCAAACAGGCTAAAAATCGCTGATTGCGTCTGGCGCGGCGTACAATAAAACCAGACAGTTGCTCGGCCCATTTGGTGCGTCCATAGACACCATCGAGATCAAAAAAAATCGACGCATTGAGCAGAGCTTGCGGGTTGGGATTATCAATCCAGTCAGCAAAGCAGGTTTCCCATTCTTTGCGAGTCATGCGCCATTTTGGATTGCTAGCCATGATCTCACCATCACACAATGGGTATCCGCAGCGGTCTAATCCCCTACACACCAACTCAGCAAATTGAGCAAAATAAGCACCATGCTGCTGCACATCGTAGCGATCATCTAAAATCAGAGCATTATCTTGATCGGTCACAATCAACTGTTCATCGCGTCCCATCGAACCAAAGGCGACAAAACAGTAGGGTAGTGGCGCAGCACCCAACTCGGCCTCGACTAATTCAATGATGCGCTGCGTGAAAGCGCGGCCAATGGTCGACATCGCAGTACCAATCATGTGTGAATTGGCGTCTTCGTTAACTAAACGTACGAAGCTTGCTTTGACTTCATTGGCGAGTTGAGCCAAATCATCAATACAAGTTTGCTGGTAGATACGACTGACTAAAAGCAATGAGTTTTGCGACTCATGGCGTACGATGTCGGTCATGTCGATGATACCAATCGGCTGCCTTTCTCTTAATACAGGGAGGTGGTGAACGTTATTGCGTAGCATGGCGAGCATGGCTTCATAGACGTAAGCGTTATGATCCAGCGAGATGACCTCATGAGTCATGACTTGACTGACGGTTTGTGTGACATCCATACCTTGCGCTAAGACGCGTCGGCAGAGGTCTCGTTCCGTGACAATGCCGACCATGGGCGTTGAGTCATCTTCCGTATCAAGCAGGATCTGGTTATCGAGGATCAGTAGCGCAGAGACATTTTCATCTGCCATGCGCTGTGCTGCCTGTTGAATAGAGGCTTGTTTGTCTATCGTTGGTGCTGGACGTGTTAACAGCTGTTTGACTTTGCTGGTGATAAGATCATTTTGTTCTTTTTGTTTAGCAACGGTTTGACGCAAGCGTACGGCTTGCTCTACTTCAACAAAATCGGCAAAACTATCAAACTCTTGGTGTAAACGGTGAAAGAGCGCTTCAGGCAAACAGTACAGCAGCGTATCTTCAATTGCAGTGACCGCGAAAGACACTTGGTTACGCGTTAATAACCCCATTTGTCCAAATAGACTGCCTTCCGTCAGTCGATTGTACAGCTCACCATGACGTCGATAGACTTCGACCGCCCCACTACGAACCAAATATAAATCACAGATGGCTTGTTTATAGCCAATAATCGGTGTGTCTTTACGAAAGTAGGCAATTTCAATTTGTTGAGCGATTTCAGGTAGTCGTTCGTTGGGTAAGGCATCAAAAGGTGGATGCTGTTGCAGGAATTGTTGAATCTCGATTAACTCGGCGTCCATGGCGGCTCCTATCGTTACAAACATGCGTTAGGCAATGTTTTTGGCGGTATGGCAGACCATACTACCTCAATTTATTGCCTTAGGGCTAATCGGAGCACGCAGAGATAGGGAAAGGAGTCTATCTATACCCTTCCTACTTGATGCTGCAGCGGTGTTGGCTACGTTCGTTTACCCCAATCACATAGTGT
>NZ_WPDC01000119.1:0-7710 GCF_035615595.1 Vibrio sp. R-1
GCAGCACCGTATGCTTCCAGTGCCCACACTTCCATCTCACCGAAGCGCTGACCACCGAACTGAGCTTTACCACCCAGAGGTTGCTGAGTAACCAGACTGTAAGAGCCTGTAGAACGAGCGTGCATCTTGTCGTCAACCAAGTGGTTCAGTTTCAGCATGTACATGTACCCCACGGTAACAGGACGCTCAAATGCGTCGCCCGTGCGGCCATCGAACAGAGTCAACTGACCTGAAGCTGGCAGATCCGCCAGTTCCAACATAGCTTTGATAGACGATTCAGGAGCACCATCGAAGACTGGCGTTGCGACCGGTAGACCAGCACGCAGGTTATGCGCCAGTGTACGAACATCTTCATCACTGAGTTCTGAGATATCAACACGTTGACGAGTATCGCCTAGATCATAAACCTTCTGCAGGAACTCACGCAGCTTCGCCAGCTCTTGTTGTTCCTTGATCATTTGGTTGATCTTGTCACCGATACCTTTCGCCGCCAGACCCAAGTGAACTTCTAGGATCTGACCGATGTTCATACGTGATGGTACGCCCAGTGGGTTCAGTACGATGTCAACCGGCTGACCGTTTTCATCGTATGGCATGTCTTCAACAGGGTTGATCTTAGAGATAACACCCTTGTTACCGTGACGACCCGCCATCTTATCACCCGGCTGGATGCGACGTTTCACTGCTAGGTAAACCTTAACAATCTTCAGTACGCCAGGAGCCAGATCATCACCTTGGGTGATCTTACGACGCTTCGCTTCAAACTTCTTATCGAAGTCTGCTTTCAGTTCATCGTACTGTTCTGCCAGTTGCTCTAACTGGTTTTGCAGCTCTTCATTTTCAAGCGTCTGCTCTAACCATTTCTTACGTTCGATTGAACCCAGTTTCGCTTCAGTGTAACCACCCGCCAGCAGTACAGAACGAACACGCGCCAGAAGACCGCCTTCCAGAATTTGGAACTCTTCAGTCAGGTCTTTCTTCGCTTCTTTCAGCTGCATCTGTTCGATTTCAAGCGCACGCTTGTCTTTTTCTACGCCATCGCGAGTAAAGACTTGTACGTCGATAACCGTACCTGCTACTGAGTTCGGTACACGCAGAGACGTATCTTTCACGTCTGAGGCTTTCTCACCGAAGATCGCACGCAGCAGTTTCTCTTCTGGAGTCAGTTGAGTTTCACCTTTTGGCGTCACTTTACCAACCAGAATGTCGCCGCCTTTCACTTCTGCACCGATGTACACGATGCCAGATTCGTCAAGCTTAGACAGAGCCGCTTCACCCACGTTAGGGATGTCAGCCGTGATCTCTTCTGCGCCCAGCTTAGTATCACGCGCCACACAAGAAAGCTCTTGGATGTGGATAGTGGTAAAGCGGTCATCTTGAACTACGCGCTCAGACACTAAGATCGAGTCTTCGAAGTTGTAACCGTTCCAAGGCATGAATGCGATACGCATGTTTTGGCCAAGAGCCAGTTCGCCAAGGTCAGTGGAAGGACCGTCTGCCAGTACATCACCACGAGCTACAGGTTCACCCGGCATCACACATGGACGCTGGTTGATACAAGTATTCTGGTTCGAACGGGTGTACTTAGTCAGGTTGTAGATGTCGATACCCGCTTCGCCAGGGATCAACTCTTCTTCGTTCACTTTGACTACGATACGAGAAGCGTCAACTGACTGGATAACACCGCCGCGTTTCGCCACCGCTGTTACACCAGAGTCAACCGCTACGTTACGCTCGATACCCGTACCAACCAGTGGTTTCTCTGAACGCAGAGTTGGAACCGCCTGACGTTGCATGTTCGCACCCATCAAAGCACGGTTCGCATCGTCGTGTTCTAGGAACGGGATCAAGGATGCCGCGATCGATACAACTTGGTTTGTCGCAACGTCCATGTAGTCAACGTGTTCACGTGGGTGAAGACCTGACTCGCCTTTTTGACGTGCGGTAACCAGTTCATCAGCAAAACCGCCTTCTTCTGTCAGCTTAGCGTTCGCCTGAGCGATAACGAATTGACCTTCTTCAATCGCAGAGAGGTAATCCACTTCGTCAGTCACAACACCGTTGACTACGCGACGGTAAGGGGTTTCTAGGAAACCGTACTCGTTGCAGCGTGCAAACGCAGACAGCGAGTTGATCAAACCGATGTTTGGACCTTCAGGTGTTTCGATAGGACATAGACGACCGTAGTGCGTTACGTGTACGTCACGTACTTCGAAGCCAGCACGCTCACGAGTCAGACCGCCAGGACCCAATGCAGAAATACGACGCTTATGCGTCACTTCTGACAACGGGTTGTTCTGATCCATAAACTGAGACAGCTGAGAAGAACCAAAGAATTCTTTTACAGCAGCAGAAATTGGTTTCGCGTTGATCAGGTCTTGTGGCATCACGTTGTCCAGATCGCCCAAGCTTAGGCGTTCTTTCACTGCGCGTTCAACACGTACCAGACCAACACGGAATTGGTTCTCTGCCATTTCGCCGACACTACGGATACGACGGTTGCCAAGGTGGTCGATATCGTCCACTTCGCCTTTACCGTTACGAATCGAGATCAGCTTCTTCATCACTTCGATGATGTCAACTTCATCCAGCGTGCCTTGCTCTTCCGCATCTTCACGACCGATTGAGCTGTTGAACTTCATACGGCCAACAGTCGACAGATCGTAACGCTCTGCAGAGAAGAATAGACTTTCAAACAGCGATTCCGCGGCTTCTTTCGTTGGTGGCTCGCCAGGGCGCATCATGCGGTAGATTTCTACCAGTGCAGAGATGCGATCTGTCGTGCTATCAACACGCAGGGTTTCTGACATGAACGGACCGTGGTCCAGATCATTGGTAAACAGAACTTCTAGCTTTTTGTAACCTGCTTGAGACAGGTTCGCTAGCGCTTCCAGGCTGATTTCCTGGTTCGCGGTAATGATCAGTTCGCCAGTCGCTTCATTCACGTAATCTTTCGCAGATACTTTACCTACGATGTACTCAACCGGAACTTCAATAAAGTTCACGCCATCTTTTTCAAGTTGACGGATGTGACGTGCAGTCACACGACGGCCTTTCTCTACGTAAACCTTGCCATCCGCTTCGATATCGA
This sequence comes from Vibrio sp. R-1, assembly GCF_035615595.1. Classification (NCBI taxonomy): domain Bacteria; kingdom Pseudomonadati; phylum Pseudomonadota; class Gammaproteobacteria; order Vibrionales; family Vibrionaceae; genus Vibrio; species Vibrio sp. R-1. The sequence continues at coordinate 3,092 of NZ_WPDC01000119.1, forward strand.
AGGTCGCAGTTTCACCACGCAGACGCTCTGGAACCAACTCCATCATTAGAGTTTGATCTTTCACTTCGAAATTCACTTTTTCGAAGAAGATGTCCAGGATCTCGGCGCTAGTTTTACCTAGTGCACGCAGGATGATCGATGCAGGCAGCTTACGACGACGGTCAATACGTACGTACAGGTTGTCTTTTGGATCGAACTCAAAATCGAGCCATGAACCACGGTACGGAATGATACGTGCGTTATACAGAACTTTACCTGAAGAGTGGGTCTTACCCTTATCGCTGTCGAAGAACACGCCTGGGCTTCGGTGCAGCTGGGATACGATAACCCTCTCAGTACCATTGATTACGAAGGTACCATTTTCTGTCATGAGCGGAATTTCGCCCATGTAGACTTCTTGTTCTTTAATATCTTTGACAGTACCTGCTGGCGCGTCTTTATCAAAGATCACTAAGCGTAATTTCACGCGTAGCGGTTTTGAATAAGTTACACCACGGATTTGACATTCTTTAACGTCAAAAACTGGCTCACCAAGACGGTAGCTAACGTATTGCAGCTCTGAATTGCCGTTATAGCTCTGAATTGGAAATACAGAACGAAAAGCGGCTTCAAGACCGTATTGTCCTTCAGGATCCTGTTCGATGAACTTTTCGAACGAATCGAGCTGGATCGATAGCAGGTATGGAATGTCCAACACTTGTGGACGAGTACCAAAGTCCTTACGGATGCGCTTTTTCTCGGTATAAGAGTAAACCATGGGGTTCCTCAGCTCGCTGATAAGTGACCCAAACTGTCCGCCTTTCAGGTTAAAAAGGGTGAGGACAGTGACTAATCGCTGTTTACTGTAGTGTGAATTCATTGCGTTGAAATGAACTCATTTGCATGAATATGGAACGCTTAAACAGCGGGAAAATTCGTCCATACCCTACAGCGCAAAAAGGCCGGTGGTTATTAAACCACCAGCCATTAGCCTTTCGGCTAAGAAATTAAGTAGGAATTACTTAACTTCAACAGTTGCACCAGCTTCTTCAAGCTCTTTCTTCAGTGCTTCTGCTTCTTCTTTAGATACAGCTTCTTTAACAGATGCTGGAGCGCCGTCTACAAGAGCTTTAGCTTCTTTCAGACCTAGGCCAGTTGCGCCACGTACTGCTTTGATAACAGCAACTTTGTTCGCGCCAGCAGCAGCCAGAATTACGTTGAATTCAGTTTGCTCTTCAACTGCAGCAGCAGCAGCTGGACCAGAAACAACTGCAGCAGCAGCAGAAACACCGAACTTCTCTTCCATAGCAGAGATCAGTTCAACAACTTGCATTACAGACATTTCTGCAATAGCGTCTAGGATTTGCTCGTTAGTAATAGACATAACAATTCTCTTTTAAGTCAACAATAAGTTTATTTAGCAACCAGTAAAAAGCAAAAGCGATTTTGCTTATGCAGCTTCTTTTTGATCGCGGACAGCAGCGATTGTACGAACCAGCTTGCCAGCAGAAGCTTCTTTCATGCACATCATCAGGCGTGCAATCGCTTCGTCGTAAGTTGGTAGTGTCGCTAGTACTTCAGGGTCAGTCAGTACACCTTCAAATGCAGCTGCTTTGATCTCGAATGCTTTGTTCTCTTTAGCGAAGTCTTTGAAAAGACGCGCTGCAGCACCTGGGTGCTCGTTAGAGAAGCCGATCAAAGTAGGGCCTACGAATACGTCTTTCAGACATTCGTAAGCTGTGCCTTCTACTGCGCGACGTGCCAGTGTGTTACGAACAACTTTCAGGTAAACGCCCGCTTCACGAGCTTGTTTACGCAGATTAGTCATCGCAGCAACTTGAACACCACGAGAGTCAGCAACAACTGCAGAAAGTGCACCACTGGCCGCTTCGTTGACTTCAGCAACAATTGCTTTTTTGTCTTGAAGATTTAAAGCCATCTTGGATTAACTCCTGGTTGTCGTTACACCGCTCACTATTATCAACAACAGTGAGAGCTTTTTTGGTGCAGTCCCAGAAGAAAGGTAACTTAAAAAGTAGATCTTTCTGTCAGTTCGGGCACCATCTACGTAGGTTTTATTAAGTTATCCGAGGATAACGCCTACGGTCTTGGACGGAGACTGGGTTTTCACCACGAGGTAAAAGTTCAGCCCCAACCACAAATATTAGGCGCAGAATTATACACAAATTCTGCGCCTAAGCAAATGCATTAAACTTGTGCGCTCAGAGTATTCTGATCGACAGCAACGCCAGCACCCATAGTAGTAGAGATGCTTACCTTCTTCACGAAAACGCCTTTCGCAGAAGATGGTTTTGCTTTCTTCAGAGCAACCAGCAGAGCTTCTAAGTTCTCTTTCAGTTGGTCTGCTTCGAACGTCACCTTACCGATAGTGGTATGGATGATACCGTTCTTGTCGTTACGGTAACGAACCTGACCTGCTTTCGCGTTCTTAACCGCTTCAGCAACGTTAGGAGTTACAGTACCAACTTTCGGGTTTGGCATCAGACCACGTGGGCCTAGGATAGTACCTAGTTGACCAACAACGCGCATTGCATCTGGAGATGCGATAACTACGTCGAAGTTCATTTCGCCTTTTTTCACGAGATCAGCCAGATCTTCCATACCAACCAGTTCTGCACCAGCTGCTTTAGCTGCTTCAGCGTTAGCACCTTGAGTGAATACCGCTACGCGGATGTCACGGCCAGTACCGTGTGGCAGTACAGTAGCGCCACGAACGTTTTGGTCAGATTTACGAGCATCGATACCCAGGTTAACAGCAACGTCAACTGATTCAACGAATTTCGCAGTTGCCAGCTCTTTCAGCAGAGCAACAGCTTCGTTGATGTCGTACTCTTTAGTTACATCCACTTTTGCGCGGATAGTACGCATACGCTTAGTTAGTTTTGCCATTGTATTAACCCTCAACCACTAGGCCCATTGAGCGAGCAGTACCTGCGATAGAACGCTTCATCGCTTCGATATCAGCACCAGTCATGTCAGCTGCTTTAGTAGCAGCGATTTCTTGGATTTGAGCGTCAGTGATTGTGCCCACTTTAGCAGTGTTAGGACGTGCAGAACCAGACTTGATGCCAGCTGCTTTCTTCAGAAGAACAGATGCTGGTGGAGTCTTAGTTTCGAACGTGAAAGAGCGGTCGCTGTACACAGTAATAACTACTGGGATTGGTAGACCTTTCTCTAGAGATTCTGTACGTGCGTTGAACGCTTTACAGAATTCCATGATGTTAACACCGCGTTGACCTAGAGCAGGACCAACTGGTGGACTTGGGTTTGCCATGCCAGCTGCAACTTGCAGCTTTACATAAGCTTCAACTTTCTTAGCCATGATATTTCCTAGATTATGGGTGCAAACGCTAATCGATTGATCAGCTCCCCGGTTTTCATAAAGAACCTGTAAAAAGGCGCGAAATTATAGTCATAATCCACGCCCCAGACAAGCCTAAAGAGATGCTTTTTTAATCAAGCTTTTCCACTTGACCAAATTCGAGTTCAACAGGTGTTGCACGACCAAAGATCGAAACCGACACTTTCAAGCGGCTTTTCTCGTAATCCACCTCTTCAACGGTACCGTTGAAGTCAGCAAATGGACCGTCGTTAACACGCACGACTTCACCTGCTTCAAACATGGTTTTAGGACGTGGTGCTTCGCTGGCTTTCTCAAGACGATTCAGAATCGCATCCGCTTCCTTATCTGTGATAGGAGCTGGGCGATCTGATGTACCACCGATGAATCCCATCACGCGAGGTACGCTACGTACCAAGTGCCAAGATTCATCATTCATGATCATCTGCACTAGCACATAACCTGGGAAGAATTTACGTTCACTTTTGCGGCGTTGGCCAGCGCGCATTTCTACCACTTCTTCTGTTGGTACTAACACTTCACCAAACAGCTCTTCCATACCGTGCATTTTGATATGTTCACGAAGTGACTGAGCAACACGTCCTTCAAATCCCGAGAAGGCTTGAACTACATACCAGCGTTTTTTGGGAGCTTCACTCATGTATTAAACCCTCTACTATACTCCGGTCGCAAAGGCCACTAGACGAACCATAATGCCGTCAATACCCCAAAGCGCCAGAGCCATTACAATACTTACTGCTAAAACGATCAGCGTGGTTTGCATAGTTTCTTGGCGTGTTGGCCAAACTACTTTGCGAACTTCCATGCGAGATTCGCGAGCAAAAACGATCGCTTCTTTGCCTTTTGTTGTTGTCGCAGCAACACCAAGTGCTGCAGCAATCAACACAATTACACCTGCGGCGCGAGCCACCACAGACAGTTCACCATACAGGTAATTACCCACAACAGCGGCAACCAGCAGAACAAAAGTGGCTACCCACTTTAGAGTGTCTGCTGCATTTGAGCTATCAGGAGCTTCAGCGTTGTTTGCTTTCATAAACCAACCTGTCACATATCTGACTTCTAGACGACAACGACCCCGCTGTTGCAGGGCAAATCCATTCGGTCAACGCAATGCGCTGATTCCATACTAAAGAGCGAGAAAATACTCTCTCAACCCCAAATTTTGGCTGCGTTTGATCAAGAAATCGACACATTATTGCGCAGCGCAGAAAAAGGGCATCAAATGATGCCCTTTTTAGTAGTGCTTAGTCAAATA
>NZ_WPDC01000120.1:0-7519 GCF_035615595.1 Vibrio sp. R-1
GGGAAATTCCCGGCTTTTTCTGAAGTGTTCGTATTAATCTTGCGCCGCACGCTTGTGTTTGGGCACATAGTTCAAAATCGAAATCGGCACGGGCTTTTTCGGCTCAAAGCCTTCTACCACGCGACGCTCAATCAAATGGCCTAAGCGGCTTTCAATCATGCACAGATTTTTGAAGTTGTCTTTTGAGACAAACGAAATGGCTTCGCCGACAGCCTCTGCGCGCCCTGTTCGACCGATCCGGTGGACATATTCATCGGCTGGGAAAGGTAAATCGTAGTTCACTACGCGTGATAGCTGGTCAATATCAATGCCGCGAGCTGCGACACCTGTTGCGACCAAGTATTTGATTTTTCCTGACTTAAAATCTTCAAGCAGTTGGGCGCGAATGGCTTGGCTACGGCCACTATGAAACGCTTCCGCATGGATGCCCCGCTTTTCAAGTTGAGAAACAAGCTTGGCTGCACCATGTTTGGTTTCAATAAAAATCAATGCCTGATCCCACTGCTGCTCATTGATTAAATGGCTCAACAATGCGGATTTGGTGTCTTTATCGACGGTGATCAGCCATTGGCTGATATTGCTTTTTGAGGCTTGGTTGGCGGCGATACTGATTTCATGCGGATCGCGTACTGCGGTTTTCGCTAACTCACGTACTTTACGTGACAGTGTCGCGGAAAAAAGCAGAAACTGTACTTCACTCGGCAGGCAGTCAATGATTTTGTTGATCGACTCAATAAAACCCATATCCAGCATGCGGTCGGCTTCGTCAAGCACCACCATTTCTATCTCTTCGAAATAGACGGCGCGTTGCCCATAGAGATCCATCAAACGCCCCGGTGTAGCCACCAGCACATCCACGCCATCAATCAAGCGCTGCTTCTGTGCTTGTTCATCGACGCCACCAAACACCGCAAGGCTCTTTAAGCCCGTGTCTTTGCCGTATTGTTCTACTTTTTCCGCCACTTGCATCGCAAGCTCGCGGGTTGGTACTAAAATCAAGGCGCGGATACGTTTTTTACGTTGCGTTTGCCCTTGGCGCAGTTTTTCCAAAATAGGCAGGACGAAACTGGCGGTTTTACCCGTGCCTGTTTGCGCAGCGGCAATCAGATCACGTCCCTGCAAAATCACTGGAATCGCTTGGGTTTGAATATGGGTCGGTTTTTGGTAACCAAGTTGCGCTACGGTTTGTACCAGAACGTCACTTAATCCAAGTTGAAAAAAAGACATAAATAGACTCTAAATCGATAATAAACAGGCTGACTGGAAAGATGCAGCCTAAAATGTTGCGCTGATTCTAACATCAAGCGCGTCTCCACAATGCAGTATTTTCTGACTCCTGCTGAAACAACGTTGAGCATCAGCTGCAAAAAGAAAGAGCATGCGGCGAAAACAGACTAAGAGGCGAGCTTGAGCCCTGCGATACCGATAACGATTAAGGCTAAGCTCATCAGTTTAAACAAGCTCACCGCTTCCCCGAATAGCAAGATCCCCATGACTGCGGTACCTACTGCGCCAATTCCCACCCAAATGCCGTAAGCCACGCCAAGAGGCAGAGTGCGCAACGCGATCCCAAGTAACACAAAACTAATGACCAGCGCCGATAAGGTAGCGACAGAAGCCAGCGGTTTGCTAAAACCTTCACTGTATTTGAGGCCAATAGCCCAAGCGATTTCACAAATACCGGCGAGAAAGAGGATTAACCACGCCATATATACACCTCATATATGGGGTCGTCCCCGAAGAAAAGATGGAGCGGTGAGGTCGTCCTCACTTCCTGATGTGCCGCTAAGACTAGCAAAGCTTACGGGGCTTGGCTAGCTTGGCTTGGCGCGATGCAAAACTCGCAAAGCCGTGTTAATCCATCTCCGGTTGACGCTTGTTGGGTTGTCGCGGCGAAGTTCTCGGTTTAGCTTGCCGCACATGGCGCGCGAGGATACGCATCGCTTCGGCTTGTACCGCAGGCAGTTTCTGCCACTGCCATAAGCGATCCCGTGCTTGCTTGGCACTGGCTTCCAAATCCATCACCGGCTTGAGGTAAGGGCTCTCAAGCGGTACTTGATACATCTGCGCTTCAAGCGGTGTCATCAGCCAGGGTTCAAAGAGCAGCGGTACAGGCACTTGCGCCAACTCTGGCACCCATTTGTGAATAAAATGCCCTTCACTGTCATGCTCTTGTGCTTGCTTGGTCGGGTTATAAATGCGGATGGTGTTGATGCCCGTTACCCCTGCTTGCATTTGAAACTGCGGGTAATGAATGCCCGGTTCAAAATCGAGAAACAGTTGCGCCAAATAAGTCACGCCCGCTCGCCAATCGACATTCATATGATGAGTTAACACGCTCACCAACATCGCGCGCATACGAAAGTTGAGGTATCCGGTTTGAATTAAGCAGCGCATACAGGCATCGACCAGTGGAATGCCAGTGTGCCCGGTTTGCCAAGCGGCTAACTGCGCGGCGGGGGCTTGGCTTGATAGCTGTAAGAGTGAGTCATAAGCGCGGTTGACGCAGCGAAACTCCATCTCACATTCTGATTCAAATTTTTGGATAAAGTGACAGTGCCAATGCAGACGTGATGAAAGCGCAATCAGGCTGCGGCGAAATCCCGCTACCGACCAGTGTTTGAGCAAGGTTTGATACATCTCCCGCAGTGAGATATTTCCCCACGCAAGATAAGGCGACATCCGCGAGCACGCGTGGCGCGCTAAGCTTGGACTTGATATGGAGCGGTAATACTCTCGCCCTCGACGCGCGAAAAAATCCTCCAGCGTCGCCCACGCCATATCACTGCCGCCAGTTTGCATGCCCGCTTGTTTACTCTGCCATGTGGCAGGGATATCGCTGCGCAAACCAAGCGCTGCGGCATCCAGCCTCAACCAATTGGCGCGTGTTAAATCAGGATCGCAGCAAGGGGAGCGCATCACTTGCTGCCAATGCTCATCCCAATTTTTACGCGTTTGCGCCCCGCGGATCACGGCGGCATAAGGAAATTCATGCCAGACGATGTCGTGTTGCTGGCTCCACTGTGCCAGCGCAAGATCGCGCTGAAAAGTGCAGGCTAAACCGACTTCTTGATGAGAATAAATCGCCTCAATGGCGTAGCGCTCAGCAAGACGTGAAAAGCAGGTTTGCCAATCGGATGTGACGATCAACACCTCCCCTTTGCTCTGCGCCAAATCACGATTGATGGCTTGCAATGATTGCCACACAAAGCGCCAGTGTCGTTCGCTGTAATGCGCATCGCCAAGCAGCATTGGCTCAAACAGGTAGAGTAATAACGTCGGTCTCCCCGAAGTTAACGCCGCTTGTAATGGCGCGTGATCGGTCAGCCTTAGGTCGCGTTTGAGCCATACCAGATTGATCTTTTCCATACTCTTTCCTTGTTTTCTCTGCCGCTTGTACGCGACAGGAGAGGAAAAGATCGCTCCCGTGTTCTATCTATCGCCTCGCTTTCTATTACCTCACTTTCTGTCTATTACCGAGTTTTCTATTTATCACCTTATTTTCTATTGAACAAAGAGAGAGGCTAGTGCCCTTTCAGCGCATCTTTACGTAGACGCCAAGCGGTCAGTACCATCGCCACCACCGCCAACGCACTCATGCCGATGTACACCAAACTAAAACCTTGAGCGAGCACGTCAGGCGTTACTGATGAGGCTTGGCTGCCATGCTCACTTACCGTGACACTTTGCGGCACACGCAGATAAAACAGCGCAGAACAGAACGCCACCCCGAGCGCGCCACCAAGCTCACGGCCAAAGTTAAACAGTGACATGCCAATACCCCGATCACGGGCAGGTAACACACTCTGTACCACCACATTAAGAGAAGGCAGAGTAAAACCAAGCCCAAGGCCGCCAATACCTAGCGAGAGATGAACCCACAAATCGTAGTGAATCTGCCAGATGGCGACGGCAGCAAGCAGAAAACCGCTCACCACCAGCGCTTTGTATCGCCCTGAGCGAGCCACCCATTTGCCACCAAGATAAGCCCCTGTGGTGATACTGAACATGAAAATCACCATCACGGTGCCACTTTGCGACGGTGAAAAGCCTTTCTGCCACTGCAATTGCAGCGGCATATAAACCAAAAGCGCGAACATTAACATTTGTGAGGCCATGATTAGACCAATCGCGGTCAGGTAACTGGGTAAGCGTGCCAAACGCGCAGGCAAAATCGGGTCACTCACCTGTCTTTCCACAAGGATTAACAGCACCAAGCAGAGTAACAGAGCAAAGGCTCCCCACCCCGCAGGCAAAAAGGAGTGTGAGGAAAGCTGAAGCAGCAACAAAGTGGTGGTGAGCATTAAAAGCCCAGCGCCCAGCCAGTCAAATCGGCTGTGGCGTTTTTGGTTAAGGTGTTTAAGATGGCGGTTGACCATATACAGAGCCACCATTCCCAGCGGTAAATTAATGCCAAACACCCAGCGCCAACTGAGATGGTCGGCAAAATAGCCGCCCAATAAAGGGCCAGCGACACTGGAAACCGCATACACCGCCGAAATATAGCCTTGATATTTGCCGACTTCACGCGCCGGAATGGAATCGGCAATCACGGTGAACGCCAAAGCAATCAAACCGCCGCCGCCAATTCCCTGCACCACTCGCGCCCCAATCAGGGTTGGTAAGTCAACGGCAAAGGTACACATCGCTGAGCCAACAATAAAAATGCCGATGCTAATATTGAGCATGCGTACACGCCCAAACAGATCGCTCAATTTGCCATACACAGGCAATACGGCTGTGGCGGCGAGTAAGTAGGCGGTGATCACCCAAGTTAAGGCGCTTCCCGCCGAGAGATCTTGCCCAATCAAGGCCAGCGGTGTAGTCACTATGCTTTTTTCTAGTGAACCAAGGGCAATCACTAGCGCAACGCTAGCAAAAATAATTCGCGGATGAGGGGCATCGGCAGCGGGAATAGGATCGGAATGCATGTGCTCTCTTTCAAGATAAAGTCAAAGGGAATGGATTTGCTGTGGCACAAGATAACCAAATCACAGCCATCCGAAAATAGGATAGAATGGGACGCGAAATTGCAAAAATGGGATTAATCATGAAACTTGATGATTTGGCGCTGTTTTTAACCGTGGTGCGTTGTGGCAGTTTTGCCTTAGCAGCGAAACAGAAATCGATGTCCACCAGCACATTGAGCCGCCGTATTCAGCAACTTGAACAAGATACGGGCAGCATTTTGCTGATCCGCAACAGTAAAGAGTTGGTACTGACCAAAGAAGGTGAACAGCTATTTCACAGCTACGCCGAGCTGTTTGCTCAAATAGAGCGCAAACAAGAAGAGGTCGAGCAAGCGAAGCGAGATTACCGCGGCGAAATCGCGATAAGTGCACCCGTGTTACCTCTGCGCCACCAATTAACCCCTTTGGCGCTGGAGTTTGCCGAGCTGCATCCGAATGTCACACTGCGCATGCAAGTTGGCTCAGGGCTCGACTATTTCAGCCAGCGGGATCTGGATATCGCGCTGCGTTTTGGCCCTCAGCCGGAGTCCGACTGGGTAGCGCGTAAACTGGCGCGTAACCCTTCCGTACTCTGTGCCAGTGCTGAGCTTGCTGCCAAACTCAGCACAGTAACGCCTGCCTTAGCGCATCCCGAGCAGTTAAAAGAGCATCCCCTACTCAGTCTCAACCACAAGCTGCCGTGGATTTTTCATCACCACAACGTCGCGCAAAAAGTGCAATTTATTCCGACGGCGCGTTTGTGCTCCGACGAATTGGATACGATAGTGCAAGCCACCTTGCAAGGCATGGGCATAGCGCGCTTACCAAGAGGATTAATGGAGCCACTCCTGCGTAGCGGTCAGCTCATCGAGCTGCTCCCAGAGTGGGAAATCGAAGGCGCAGATGTGTATCTACTCCATCCGCAGCGCCGTTTTTTGCCTGAGCGCACTCAAGCCCTGATTGATTACATCATGACGCACTGGTCACGAGTGGCATTCAGTTATTGGCATCAGCCTTAACAGCACCAAGCGACTGTGATGAACGATGACGCCGGCAGCGCTCCGAACAATATTTGACTTGATCCCAACACTGCTGCCATTTTTTACGCCAAGCAAAAGGGCGCTGACAGACAGGACAGATTTTCTGCGCCAAATAGGCTTTTTTATGCGAAGTCACCCTACACCGAGTATCACATCAGTTATTCAATTTGAAGATATACGAACGTTGCGTCTGATTGGCTCACCGCTTGTTATGATTTGGGAATCGTAAGAGAGAGCAAAAGAGAACAAGAAAGAAATCAGGGCAACATACTTTGTGAATACGCTTGGTGAGCCCCTCCTCTGAGTGAGGAGGGAATCGAGAATAGGGAATGATAAATAGGATCGCGGTTAAAAGACGTGTCGGAGAGGCTCAATCAATCTGGTTGATGAACCAGCGCTGAAACTCTTCTAGAGGTAATTGGTATTGTGGCAATTCCTGCATCAATTGGGCAAGGCACGGTTCAAGCGCCGTTTTGTTGTAGGTGAGCCCGCTTAAACGCAGCGCCAATTGCTCCATCGGATAAGGGTCCAGCATGTCGCTGAAAATCGTGGCTTGCACAATCGTGCCGCGCTCAACTTCAAGATACACCTCGACGCCACCCCAGCTAAATCGTTCATCCATGTGGTGAGTAAAAGGTGGCGTTTGTCCGAAGTTCCAATCCCAACTGCTTTGCTGAGCGAATTTTTGCTCAAATCCCGGCAAATCAAAAAACGACTGCGGCGAGATCAACTCAGGCTCAACCTGCTGTTGGTAATATTCGCAATAAGCTTGCATGATCGCTTCACACACTTGTTGGTGCTCAATATCCGCTTTTACCGTGTTGAGGTTGATAACTCGCGATTTCACCGAGGTAATGCCTTTCGCTTGCAGCTTTTTAAGATCGGGATTGAGGTAATCGGCTAAACGGTTGAGATCGGCACTCAGCAGCAGCGTGCCGTGGTGAAATCCGCGATCCAGCGTTTCGCGATAAGCAGAACCGGAAAACTTACGAATACCCTGTTCATCCTCCAGTACCAGATCATTGCGCCCGTTGGCGACCCCATGAATCCCCAACTTTTGCAGCCCTGCCAACACAATCTTGGTTGAGACCTCTTTATCGTACTCCGGTTTACCCGCCATAAAGGTGAAGTTGGTATTGCCCAAATCATGGAAAACTGCCCCGCCCCCAGTCTGACGACGTGCGAGTTTCACTTTGTCCTGCTCCATACGATCCGTTTTGCATTCGCGCCACGGGTTTTGCGCACGACCAATCACGACGGTATCGGCGTTACGCCACAAAAACAGCACACGTTGATCGGCGGGCATAGAACGAAAAATCGTGTCTTCGACGGCGAGATTAAACCAAGGGTCCGTAGAATCAGAAAGCAGAATGCGAGTCTTAGTCATGGTTGTTGCGTACCAAGCAATAGAAAAGATGCACCATGTTACGCAATTCTGCGCAGATAGCCAAACCCCTTGGTTTCAATAAATTCGCCACACAAAAAAGCCTTCCGAAGAAGGCTTAAGATCATCAGCGAAAACAGACCTGT
>NZ_WPDC01000121.1:0-7487 GCF_035615595.1 Vibrio sp. R-1
CTGGCCCAGCCCGGTTTCCACCTCGATATGGCTATGCGCCCACTGGCCGATGGGCGCATCTTGCTTAACGATTATGCGGCAAGTGCAGCGCTGCTCGAACAGGTACTGGCTGACAACGACAGTCTAACCGACAGCGAGCAGCAGGAACTCACCCAGAGCGTGACTAACCTTCGCCAGCAGAGCGAGCGCTGGCACAAGATCCACACCCTGATCCGCCAGCAGTTAAGCGATGCCGGCCTGACCCCAATCGCCGCCCCAGGCGCGTTCCAGGTAGGCAAGCGACACGTGAACTGGATGAATGGCATCATGGGCACCAACCAGCAGGCCTTTTACATCACCAATGCATCCAGCATCGATCCGCTCAATCAAGCATTCGCCACCTGGCTTAAAGGTGAAGTAGCCGGGATCTCTCCCTATTTTGTAGGGCAGACAGCCAGTAATAAACGGAAGGATTTGAATCAAGCGGAGGCCCTGCTGCGCGGTCACGGCGGACTAGACTGCATCACGCTGCATCACGAGTAAAGAACACATCATAGCTCTCTTAGAGCTGAATTTATCAAAGGCAAAGGGCTCTATGAGGGTAAAAAATCACCTAAATGACGCCCAAAACCCCTTCTATGCTGTAATGCCAGTCAGATAAGCCTGACTGGCATTTTTTAACTCTTCTCGAATTCCATACTGGCTTACTTCGCGAGGAGATCCACTATTGTTACAGGCAGTGCTTCATCTCCCGATGACCCAACTCGACTTTTCAATGGTGGCCGTATCGTGCACTAAAAATCCCCCCTCCTCTACTCTATTTTCTTTTGACAACCCCCCTCTTGGCACTGGGTTTGGCCAAACCAGCGCGAGAGGCGCATTCTGTGCTTGGCAAACAGGAGATACATTCGGTCACTGATCCCCTTTAAAATCGGCAGACGAGTAATGAAAAGCCAGCGATGTCGATTGACCAAACGCCACGCAAGCACCGTCACATCTAAGCCATATAACAGTTGGCCTTGCTGATCGATACCGTGCAAGATAGACAACGCATGTTGTTTATCGATCAATGGGTAGCAGGACATCGTATCCGCATCATGCACATCCACCAGCAAAATTCGCGCTTGGTGATCCGCCGTTTTTAATGCGCGCATCTCGTTACAACAGAGCGGACATTGTCCATCAAAAAAGATCACCAGATCTGGCTTATTCATGGCTATTGACCTCAGATTCATCATTGCAATTTGTTACGCACACTCTCTTTTCGAGGATCAATCCCATTACCGCAACCGCAGCGCGTGATCGCTCAATCCTTTTGACCGTATAAACGCTCATTAACCCCATCATCGGTATTGAGAGTGGAACTTGAGTAAAAAAATTGGCCTGTACTGGTTTACCAACGATTTACGAGTGAACGATAACCCGCTACTTGAGCAAGCCGCACAGCAAGTAGATCGCTTGATCTGTTTGTACTGTTATCCCTCGATTACGCCATTTTTGGCGCGCTACGCCCAGCAAACACAATGGGGCGAAGCCAAAAAAAGGTTTCTCAACCAAACCTTGGCTGACTTAGATCATTCGCTCAGTACGCTAGGCCAAAAGCTCTGGGTGACGCCACTTTTGCCCTATCAGGCGCTGCGCCATCTGCTGACTCAAGTCGAGATTACGGATATTTATGTGGATGCAGTGGCGGGCTCAGATGAGCGCCAAGCTATCGCGCGCATTCATCAGGACTTTTCTTCTGTGCATATCCATCAGCAAGCTCTGCACAGCTTATTGAGTGAGCCGCAGTTGCCGTTTGCACTTGAGGCGCTACCGAGCACCTTTACCCAATTTCGTAAGCAAGTAGAAACGCTCTCCCTCTCTTCTGCGCCGATTGGCTATCCGCGTGTTTTACCACCCATTGAGCAAGGCTGGCAGTTGCCTTTGATGGACATTGTTACCGAGCCGAATCACAGCGCCTTTGTCGGTGGTGAGCAAGCAGGGCTGACGCATTGCCAACACTATTTCTCCTCCATGCTCCCCAGTCGCTATAAAGAGACACGCAATGGGTTAGACGGCATGGATTATTCCACTAAATTTTCGCCTTGGCTCGCGCTCGGCGCGGTTTCGCCAAAAACCATTTATGCCATGTTGCAGCGTTATGAAGCTGTACATGGCGCGAACGATTCCACCTACTGGATTTTCTTTGAGTTACTGTGGCGTGAATATTTTTACTGGTACGCGCGGCGCTATGGCGCAAAACTGTTTCGCTTCTCTGGGATTGGCGAGCAAAAACCGCTCACCAGTTTCTATGCGCAGCGCTTTTTACAGTGGAAGCACGGAGAAACGCCTTTCCCCATTGTGAATGCCTGTATGCGGCAACTGAATCAAACGGGTTACATGTCCAACCGTGGTCGACAGTTAGTCGCCAGCTGCCTAGTTCACGAACTAGGCTTAGATTGGCGCTATGGCGCCGCTTATTTTGAAACCCAGTTAGTGGATTACGATGTCGGATCCAACTGGGGCAACTGGCAGTATTTGGCGGGAGTCGGAGCCGACCCACGCGGCTCGCGGCAATTCAACCTCGCAAAACAGGCGCACACTTACGATCCAAAGGGCGAATTCGTTGCCAAATGGTGCGGAACGGCTTGTGGCAAGCTAAATGCTCTCGAAAATTTGACGCTCGACAGTGTCGATATGGTTGACTGGCCAATCGCCGCCAGCGCGTCTCATCTTATCCATCATCCTCATAATAAGGAAAGCTCATCATGAATATCGTGATCATCGGTGGCAGCGGCGGTATTGGTTTGGCGATGGTGCAAGAAGCGCTGAACCGTTTTAGTGAGGCCAACGTGCATGCGACTTACCATAGTACTACGCCGACGTGGCAGCACCCGCGGCTGACTTGGCATACACTCGATGCCACCCAAGAAGCGCAGGTACAAACCCTGAGTGAGCAATTTAGCCAAGTCGATTGGCTTATCAACTGTGTCGGCGTACTGCATACAACAAGTAAAGGACCAGAAAAGAACCTCAATGCCTTAGATGCGGATTTTTTCCTCTACAACCTGACCCACAATGCCTTGCCTAGCCTACTGCTTGCCAAGCATTTCACCGCCAAACTGAAGCAGAGTGAGGCGGCCAAGTTTGCCACGCTTTCCGCCAAGGTCGGCAGTATTAGTGATAACCAACTCGGCGGTTGGTACAGCTATCGAGCATCGAAAGCGGCGCTCAATATGCTACTGAAAACGTTAGCGATTGAATGGCAACGCTCACTGAAAAAAGGGGTGGTGTTGGCACTGCATCCCGGCACGACCGACACCAAACTCTCTGCGCCGTTTCACAGCAATGTCGCCCCAGAGAAACTGTTCAGCCCCGCCCGTGTTGCGCACGATTTGATTGGTTTGATTGCAGCGGCAACGCCTGAACAAAGCGGCGGATTTTATGCCTACGATGGTCAGGCGTTGCCTTGGTAAAGCGTAGGGATTAGCTAAAGGTGGATAGATTAGCTAAAGGTGGATAGATACAGCGCCTCAACCTTATCGCGCGCCCATTGAGTTTTACGCAAAAACTTGAGCGATGATTTAATCGATGGGTCATTTGCAAAGCAGTTGATATTGATACGCTGATGTAACCCACTCCAGCCATAATGCTCCACCAAGCGAGTGACGATTTTTTCTAGGCTTAGGCCGTGCAGCGGGTTATTAACTTGTTGGTTCATTAGAGGGTTCTCTGTGAAAATCTGCCTTTCATCAGGCAGAAAATGGGATTAGGCGATGAAGCTGCGCCCACCCTTGGTAACGTGAAGCTGCCAATCTTACTTCAGTATCCCCAGCGCTTTCAATTTGCGATAGATGGTATTTCTGCTCAGCCCAAGCAAACGCGAGGTTTGGCTAATGTTGCCCTGCGTTGCTTGGTAGGTTTTGAGTAAGGATGCTTCTACCGTGGATTTGATGTCTTTCTGTTGATCATCCTCCGCAGCGATAGGCGCCGCGTGGCTGAGTTTTTGGGCAAGATGTGTCGGCAGATGATTGAAAGTGAGTACCCCCTCGCCTTCGGCCATCAAACTCGCGACTTTGATTAGGCTATCTAGCTCGCGTAAATTACCGGGCCAGTGATAAGCGAGTAGCCTTTGCATTAAGTCACCACAAATTTGTTGGCCAGCATCACTGTAGCGGCGATGAATATGGTGGATCAGGGCTTGTCTATCTTGACGCTGCTGGAAGCTGGGCAGCTCGACAACCAAATCACTGAGTCGGTAGTAGAGATCTTGGCGAAACATCCCTTGTGTGACCATCTGTTCAAGGTTTTTGTGAGTCGCAGCGATAATCTGAATATCGACTTTGGTGGCGTGATTAGAACCCACCGGCAGCACGGTTTTGTCTTGCAACACATGCAGTAAGCGACTTTGCGCATCTAGGGGTAAATCGGCGATTTCATCCAGAAACAGAATGCCTTTGTCGGCTAAACGCACTTTCCCTTGGTATCCTTTATGACTGGCTCCGGTAAAGGCGCCAGCGACATAGCCAAACAGCTCTGCCTCCACCAACTCTTTTGCCAGCGCACCACAATTTACCGCGACTAAAGGGCCGTTTTTACGCTGGCTATTTTTGTGCAGCGCTTTAACAAATTCATTTTTACCCACCCCAGTTTGGCCAAGGATCAGCAAGCGGATATCTTTATCAATTACCCGATTAGCCTGTTGCCAACAGCGCTCCACCTCCGCATCCCCAAAATGCAGATCACTGGCGGGAGTTAACGCGCGGGTACGATGTTGCTTGGAGTGGAGCGGTGTGGTGGTATAGATAAATGATGCATGCGTCTGTGGCCGTGGCAGCACCTGCTCCACCGATTGACCAATCACTCTGCCTTGCGCTAATAACTGACCTGCGACTTGGTTATGCGCCAATATCTGGCCCGATTCATCCGCAATAATTACGCCTTGCCAGCCACTGCTCAATAACGAGGGTTCACAGGCGAGATCGATTCGTACATGGCCATGTGGTATCTGGTTAAGGAGCTGATTTTCAACCAGTTGTACCATATTCTGCACCACAACTTGGGTTGAAAGCGTGTGTTTCTGCTGCTCGCTGGTGATGTCTAACACTCCGATCAACTGTCCGGTGTAATCAAAAATCGGGCTTGCGGAACAACTGATAAAGTGATGATGCTGAATAAAGTGCTGCTCACCAATCACCGAAATGGGTTTTTGCTCAATCAAAGCCGTGCCAATAGCGTTGGTACCTTTGATCGGCTCTTGCCAACATGCGCCTGAGCTTAGCGCGATTTGGCTCAGTTTTTCACGAAATCTCGCTTGCCCCCAACTGCCGATGATCACACCGTGTTGGTCGGTCAAAATTAAACGGCTGTCAGTGTGTGCAAACAGTTGGTAGAACAGCGGCAGCGCAAATCGGCTGACCGTGTCAATCAGCCCCGCGAGCTCTTGGCGACGCTCCTTAAGTTTGTTGTCACTCAAGCGAATATCTTGCGCACGACTCTGCTGGGTTAACCCCGCCTGTTCACTGCGCTGCCAAGAGTTCACCAGCCAATTAATGTGGCCAAGCTGTTGAAGTTGCATCACTGTTCCATTTCCTCACACTCTGGGTGTGTCATTTTGTAACACTTGAACACTCGTACACATCATCCAATCGAGTACGGCAACCTTGTCTGTTACTTGCGATCCTTTTGTTAACCATAGCGTTACACAAGATTAACAACAAGTTCATTTATGTTGGCCTGTGATTTGCGTTATAGCGTTGGAATACCCGAACCACTTGGAGTTGCCACTTCAAGTAGGAAAGGGATAAAGCAGTGCATTTCGACACTGTGTAACACCCAAACCGAAAACAAAAGGACGAGTTATGATTTATGCACAACCGGGTAGTGACAACGCCGTTATCACCTTCAAGAGCCATTACGATAATTTCATTGGCGGCCAATGGGTTAAACCTGTCAGTGGTGAATACTTTGGTAATATTTCACCCGTCAATGGACAAGTTTATTGCCAAGTCGCTCGCTCAACCCAAGCAGATATTGATTTGGCGTTAGATGCCGCACATCAAGTGCGTGAAGCATGGGCAAAAACCAGTGTGACTGAGCGCTCTAACCTGCTACTGAAAATTGCCGATCGGATTGAAGCAAGCATAGAGCAGCTTGCGGTTGCGGAATGCTGGGAAAATGGTAAACCGGTGCGTGAAACTCTAGCGGCCGACCTCCCTCTGGTGGTTGACCACTTCCGGTATTTTGCAGGCTGTATTCGTGCTCAAGAAGGCAGCGCCGCTGAGCTCGATAGCCACACGGCCAGTTACCATTTTCCTGAGCCAATCGGAGTGGTGGGACAAATCATTCCTTGGAATTTCCCAATGCTGATGGCGGCGTGGAAGTTAGCGCCAGCCCTTGCTGCAGGCTGCTGTGTGGTACTCAAACCTGCCGAGCAAACCCCTACTTCGATCTTGGTGTTGATCGAAAAAATCGCCGATCTCATCCCCGCAGGCGTGATCAACGTGGTCAACGGTTTTGGCAGTGAAGCAGGCCAAGCCTTGGCCACCAGTCAACGTATTGCCAAACTGGCGTTTACGGGCTCAACCCAAGTGGGTCAGCACATTCTCAAATGTGCGGCGCAGAGTTTAATTCCATCAACCGTAGAGCTTGGTGGGAAGTCTCCCAATATCTATTTCCCAGATATTTTTGACTATGAAGACGCCTATCTGGAGAAATGTATCGAAGGTACTTTGCTGGGCTTTTTCAATCAAGGCGAAGTGTGTACTTGCCCTTCTCGCGTTCTGGTTCATGAGTCAATTTACGATCGCTTTGTGGCCAAAGTCGCGGAGCGGGCGAAAGGCATAAAACAAGGCAATCCACTGGATACCGCTACTCAAGTAGGGGCTCAAGCATCTCAAGAGCAGTTTGACAAGATCTTGAGTTACTTAGATATTGGCCGCCAAGAAGGCGCAAAAGTGCTGTTTGGTGGTGGCGTTGCCAAACAAGAAGGGGAACTCGGTCAAGGCTACTATATTCAGCCGACCCTACTGCAAGGCCACAACAAGATGCGAGTCTTCCAAGAAGAGATTTTTGGCCCTGTGATTGCCATTACCTCTTTTAAAGACGAAGCCGAAGCCTTGGCATTGGCCAACGATACCGAATACGGCCTCGGCGCAGGTATTTGGACTCGTGACCAAAACCTCGCTTACCGTATGGGAAGAAATATTCAAGCAGGCAGGATCTGGATCAACTGTTACCACGCTTACCCCGCGCATGCGGCCTTTGGTGGCTATAAAAAATCGGGTATTGGGCGTGAAACCCACAAAATGATGTTGAACCACTACCAGAACACCAAAAACTTACTGATCAGCTACGATGTGAATCCTCTCGGTTTCTTCTAAAAGCTTGGTATTAAGTTAACAAACCAACCCAGCCTCGTTTCAGCGAAGCTGGGTTTATCATTTTGGAACCATTCCAATTTTTTTACGAATTGGCGTTGTAGGGAAACCGCCTGTTAGTTAATCCCCATAAGCTTAGATACACTA
>NZ_WPDC01000122.1:0-7457 GCF_035615595.1 Vibrio sp. R-1
AGCTCAGGAAGCTCAGGAAAACACTCTTCCAGAACTGGGGCAACCCCAAGTTGAAACACTAACAAACGCTACATCGGTAAATGACCGATAAACAATCACCGCCATAACCAGTGGTTTAAGGATGATAAGGGTCATCAACTGATGGCCCGAATCAATAAGCGTTTTACTTCACACACACAACATTGAGCAGTGATGAGCCTTTTAACACATTGATTTTTCCGGTGGTGAACATCCCTTTACGCCCTTCTCCCCAATACGGTAACTGTACTGGCCACTGATGTTGCTGCATCTGTTTCGATTTTAATAACGCTGACCACTCTTGTTCAGTAGCGAGACGCATCCCTAGATCTCTACATACAATTTGCGCGGCATCATAGTCGAGGCGATTCCACGCCTGATCATGCTCCATGTAAAACTGCACTTTCGGGTTGTCGCTGTACGGCACAGCAAAGGTTTGGCTGCCTACTTTCACTTGCTGGCGCAATACAAAACCACTGTTTCCCGAAGGTTTAGGTGTGCTGCTCAGTTTTGCAGCGGGTTTCATTGGCGCGGCGGCGGGTACCACTGTGGGAGCGGATTTTTCTTCGCTTTTCGGTTTACTCGCGGGCTTAGGTGCTGAAGCTTCTGATACCGCTGTGTTGGCAGCCGGAGCCACCGCAGCGGTTGTGGGTTTGGCTTTCATCACCGGCTGCTGCGCAGAAGTTTTCACCACTTGGCGAATGAATGCTTGCTCAAAGGTCGCCAGTTTTTTGACCTTTTTCAGCTCCTTGCTGGCGAGAGCAAAATCGCTATAAGGGCCGATCAAACAGCGCGCGCCTTTGGGCTCAGGTTTGACCCAAATATCGGTCGAGATATGTTCATAAAGGGTTTTTACTGTGGCGAGCGGCATCGGTTTGCTTAACATGCCACACTGGATCCAAAACAGAGAGTCTCCCCGTTTGGGCTTTTTGCCCCACAGGCCATCGCCAATTGGGCAAGCCGCATCCAGCACAGGTAATTGGTTAACCGCCGCCTGCTGCGCATCGCACAAATAGTCACTCTCGGCTGAAGCAATGGGGGCGAATAACAGTAAAGCCACACTCAGGTTGCAGCATAGAATCCATTTCGGCATCCGCTTGTCTCCTTAATACTCTGTGACTGAAATCAGGGTTCGAATCAGGCAAGTTATCTCGCCTCGAACACTTATTGGGATCCGGTATAGCAAAAATAAATGCAAAAAAAGAGCCGCATTCAAAAACGGCTCTTAGTTTATGGAGAGTTTGTGAAGCAAATCAATCGGATTTACTTACCCTTTGTAAATTTTCGGGTTAAACACATCACGCAACCAATCGCCAAGCAAGTTAATCACTAATACCAGCAATACCAATACAATGCCGGGAAAGGCGGTTATCCACCATGCACCCGAGAAAATGTAGGTAAAACCGATACTGATCAGAGAGCCCAGTGACGGCTGATCGACCGGTAATCCTAAGCCAAGGAAGGAGAGTGCCGCCTCTGACATGATCGCGTTTGCCACCTGTACCGTTGAAATCACCAAGATTGGTGATAAACAGTTGGGCAAAATATGGCGGAACATGATACGCGGCGCTTTAAAGCCCATCACGCGTGCCGCTTCCACATACTCTTTTTTCTTCTCCGCCAGCACCGAAGCACGCACCGTACGCGCGTATTGCGGCCATTCCGCCACACCGATGATCACCACCAACATCACCACCGCATATTGGCTGAAGAACTCGCCACCAAAACTGGCTTTAAAGATCGCCGACACAATGATCGCCACCATCATGGTGGAGAATGAGAGCTGAATATCGGCAAAACGCATTAAAAAGCTATCAATTCGGCCACCGAAATAGCCTGCCGACAAACCAATCACAATGCCGAGTGTCAGTTGTAGGCCCACCGCCAAAAAGCCGATGGTCAGTGATAAGCGTGAGCCGTACAGAATGGTCGAGAAAATGTCACGCCCCTGCTCATCGGTGCCCAGCAAAAAGTGTTCATTGCCCCCTTCCATCCATGACGGTGGAAGCTCTGCATCCATAATATCAATCGACGAGAGATCGTACGGGTTGGTGGGCGCAATCAAGGGCGCGCTGATTGCCACGATGACAAATAGCACAAACACCGCAAAGCTGCTCATCGCCACTTTGTCGCGCAGGAAATAATAGAGAAAATCGGACTGCTTAAAGCGCTCCCAACGTGAAGGAGCGATCGATACTGCACTCATGGTTAAGCTCCTTTGCCAGTGAGGTTGACGGTCGGGTTAATCAGGCCATACAAGAGGTCGACAATCGTGTTGGTCACGACAAAGATCAACCCAACAAAGATGACGTAGGCGGTGATAAGTGGCGTATCCACACGGTTAATCGCCTCTAAAAACAAGAAGCCCGTTCCCGGCCACTGGAATACGGTTTCGGTCAAAATGGTGTAGGCCACCATAGTACCAATCTGCACCCCACCCACGGTCAATACTGGCAACATGGTGTTTTTCAGCGCATGTTGGTAATAGATTTTGTTGAGTGGCAAACCTTTGGCTTGCGCAAACTTGATGTATTCCGAGCTCAGTACTTCGAGCATTTCCGAGCGCACGAGGCGGATGAACAGCGGCAACATAATGGAAGCCAGTGCGATAGAAGGCAATACCAAATGGCGCAAGCCATCGAGGGTAAAGAATCCGGACTCCCAGCCCAGTAGGTTAACGGTTTCGCCACGACCATAGGACGGCAACCAACCTAACTCAATCGAGAAGACATACATCAGCATGATCGCGGTTAAAAAGACCGGAATCGAAATGCCGATGCTGCTGCCCGCCATCACTATCTTGGTAAACAAGCTTTTCGGATGAATCGCCGAATAGACCCCAAGCGGGATTGAAAACACTATGATGATCAACGTGGCACCAAACACCAGCTCCAGTGTCGCCACCAGCTTATCGAAGATCACTTCCAGCGCCGGACGCTTAAAGAAATAGGAGGTCCCTAAATCCCCCTGCACCGCCGCAGTCACAAAACGAGAATATTTAATAATGAAGGGATCATTGAGGCCTAATTCGTCACGCAGTGCTTGACGCTCTGCTTCAGAAACGGACTGACCCACAAGCTCGCGCAGCGGATCACCCAGGTTGTCCTGAATGGCAAACGCTACCAAACTGATCACAAACATCACTATCAGTGCCTGATACAGGCGCTTGACCAGAAACGAAAACATTCCTTGCCCCTTAACTTTCCATGTGAATCTGTGGGCGCGATGAAGCGCCAAAACCTTTCAGTCTGAAAAAGGGTACGGGGCCCGACTGAAACAAAACCCTGTACCCGAAGAGAAGCTCTGTAGACCAACGCCTACAGAGCAGAGTGGTCCGAGATTACTCTTTCACCACCAGATCGCCAAAGTATGGGAAGTCCATACCGTTGATGATAGGTGCGATATCGAGCGTATTTTTCGCGGCCCATGACGGATCTTGGAAGTGAAGAGGCACAAACGCCGCTTCGTTATACAGGATCTCTTCCACTTTCTTCAGCATGGTGCTGCGTTTTTCTAGATCGGTTTCCTCGTTCGCGGCATTGACTAACTTATCGACTTCCGCATTCGAGTAGTAACCACAGTTGTACTGGCCTTTACCCGTATTTGAATCACGGGTCATGGTCAGGAACTCAGTAAAGTTTGCTGAGTCTTCGGTATCTGGGTGCCAACCAATCATCAGCATATCTGCCGCACATTTATCAAACTCAGGCCAGTATTGCGCTTTTGGCATGGTTTTTAGGTCAACTTTAATACCGATTTTTGACAACATCGCCGATGCTGCTTGCGCGATCTTCTCATCGTTCACGTAACGGTTGTTTGGCGCGATCATGGTCAGGTTGAAGCCTTTCTCATAACCTGCTTCTTTCATCAGCTCTTTCGCTTTGTTGAGATCAAAGCGTGGTTTTAGGTTCTCGTTGTAACCGGCATAACCGACTGGGCTTTGCTGCGCAGCCGTGGTAGCTGCCCCTTTCATGACCTTATCCACAATCCCTTCGTTGTTGATAGCGTAGACAATCGCTTGACGCACACGCACATCTTTCAACGCTGGGTTGCTGTTTTGGTTCATTTGGAAGGTAATCACACGAGTGCCCGGCATAGTGAAGAGATCTACGCCTTTCGCATCTTTGATGCGTTGGTAATCATTCGGAGAAACCGGTGCAATCATATCCACACCGCC
Source organism: Vibrio sp. R-1 (assembly GCF_035615595.1). Lineage (NCBI taxonomy): Bacteria > Pseudomonadati > Pseudomonadota > Gammaproteobacteria > Vibrionales > Vibrionaceae > Vibrio > Vibrio sp. R-1. The sequence continues at coordinate 4,196 of NZ_WPDC01000122.1, forward strand.
AGACAGCAGTGCCGCAACGCGAGTTGCATCTTCTTTAATCACTGCCAGCGTCAGTTTGTCCACATTGCCTTTCGACGCTTTATCCCAGTAATTTGGGTTGCGTTGGAACTCAAGTTTCACCCCTTGCTCACGAGCCGTCACCGTAAATGGCCCGGTACCAGAGATATTTTCAGAGGCAAAAGAGTTACCGTGCTTAACGATTTCTGCTTTGTTTTTACCATCCGCCGTGGTGCCGGTGTAGAACTTGCTGTCCATCGGGAAAATGTAGGTCGCCACGTTTTCAATCAGCGGGTAAGTGCCAGCCGTTTTGATTTCGATGGTGTAATCATCCACCTTAGTCAAAGAGACCAGAGGTTCAAAAATCCCTTTAAAATCCGCCGATTCTTTCAAACGATTGAACGTCCATACCACATCATCCGCGGTAAAATCATTGCCAGAGTGGAACTTCACGCCTTTGCGCAAAGTGAAACGCATGGTTTCGTTATCCACACGCTGCCAAGATTCGGCCAGACGAGGTTCAAATTCCATTTTTTGTGTAAAGCGAATCAGTGGATCAAAGACCATGTGCGACAGTTGCAGTGTACCGCCTGACAGCTGCTCATGTGGGTCCATTGAGACCGGGTCAGCGTCGTAAGCCACGGTAATATCCGCTGCCATCGCACCAAAACTCAAGCCAGCCGCTATCAAAGCCAACGCCAGTTTGTTTTTCATGGTTTTCATTGCATAACTCCTTATGCGGGAATCCAGATCCCTAGTTTGTTGTATTTGCTTTTGTAACAATCGCCAACCCAAGTTGGTCCATGGTTAACGGCTATGCTGCCGTAGTGCTTTCGCGTAAGCCTGTAAATTCAGGCATTAAGGAAATCAATTTCTTGCTGTATTCATGCTGCGGATCGGTAAACAGCTGCTCAGTGGGTGCCACTTCCAATAGCGTCCCCATCTGCATGACCCCAACGCGATCGCACATCTGGCGGATCACAGGCAAATCATGGCTAATAAACAACATGGTGAGATTGAGCTCATCTTGCAGATCTTTCAGCAAATTGAGGATTTGCGCCTGCACTGACACATCCAGTGCCGAGGTAGGTTCATCGCAAATCAAAAGACGTGGTCGCGTCGCGAGTGCGCGCGCAATCGAGATCCGTTGACGCTGACCACCTGAAAATTCATGGGGATATTTCAGCCCCGCCATCTTACCTAAGCCGACATGCTCGAGCAGATCATTAACGATTTGTCGGGTTTCACTCTCACTGCGTGTCAATTTATGAAAGCGGATCGGCTCGGCGATGATGTCAAAAATCTTCATCCGCGGGTTCATCGACGTGTACGGGTTTTGGAATACCATCTGCATTTGACGACGCAGTGGGCGACGTTCGTGCTCCGATTTCAGCGCGGTTAAATCGATGCCTTCAAAAGTCACTCGCCCCGCATTGGGTTGATACAAACCGGCAATCACGCGTGCAATGGTCGATTTACCTGAACCCGATTCGCCGACCAGACCAAAGGTTTCCCCTTCATGCACTTCAAAACTGACGTTATTCGACGCTTGCACATACTCACGGCGGCTTTCAAACAGCGAATCTTTGGTCACAAAACGTAGATTGACGTTTTCGACTTTTAACAGCGGCCCTGTGTATTTGCGGTGATCTTGGCTCTGCCCCAACCAATGGCTTTTCACATCCAAAGGCTTGAGCTCTTTCGCTTCTTCGATATAGCTCACCAGAGGGAAACGGTCGAGTTTGCGATCAGAACGCGGTACCGCTGAAATCAAACTACGAGTGTAAGGGTGCTCAGGTGTGCCAAGCACTTTGGCAGTCGGACCGAACTCCACCAAATCACCACGGTACATCACCGCTACGCGATCAGTAACGTTAGAAACCACCCCCATATCGTGAGTGACCAGCATGCAACCCACATTATTCTTCTTACACAGTTCACGAATCAGATTCAGGATCTGGTCTTGAATCGACACATCCAGCGCGGTGGTAGGTTCATCAGCGATGATCAAATCAGGTTCACCAGCCAACGCGATCGCAATCACCACCCGTTGACGCATGCCACCAGAAAATTGGTGAGGATACTGTTTAAGGCGATTTTCAGGCTGCGGAATACCGACTTGCTTCATCAAAGATAAAGCACGTTGATACGCTTCTTCGGCACTCACCTGCATGTTGGCATGAATGGTTTCGGTCAACTGATGCTCGACGGTAAACAGCGGGTTGAGTGAGGTCATGGGATCTTGGAAAATAAAACCAATTTTACTACCACGTACTTCACGCATCGCTTGCGGAGAAAGACCAGAGATCTTCTCACCGTTTAAATACACTTCACCGCCCGCAATAGTTCCCGGAGGGCTGAGCAGGTCAATCACCGCATTACCGACCGTCGATTTTCCGGCGCCCGATTCCCCAACCACACCGACAATTTCACCACGTTGGATATCTAAGGTGAGTGATTTCACCGCCGCGTGCACACCGTGACGAGAAGGGTATTCAATTCTAAGATTTTTGACTTCTAAAAGTGACATTCCATCAGACCTCTACTGCTGTGGCAGCATTCTGCCCTGTCTGAAGCACATCAGCGAACAAGGCGAGACTGATGTACATTTTGCATCCATTCCAATCAGAACAATATTCTGACAATTTATAAGGTTCTCAATTTGGCAAATCTTTCACACAAAAGCAACAAAGAGAGGATAAAAAAGCGCCTTAACCCAGAAACAATTTCCACAAATAGCTTAATATGCAAAAAAATCACATATATTATTGGTCTTACCATTTTTAAAAAATTGAAAAAATCTCAGTATGATTGGTATTTGTTACTGCAAACGACGTGATTTATAACAGGAGATAAAACAACCAACGCATAACTTTTCTCCACGCAAAAATGGAAAAATTAACAAATAATAAACAACTGACAAATTTTGAGTGCAAACAACAAAGCAAAACTCTGGATGATAAGCATCTATCCAGTCATAAAAACCAAAAAATTCCCAATTTAACTCAGATAAATCATAAAAATAGTTCATTGAGCCATACTGAGCACTTCAGTAACCATAGTCGTGAACAGATGTCTTAGCGGGAAAATATCGATGAATTGTCGGTAAGATCGCAATTTACTAGAGAGAAATATGCCCAACAACGTCATGATGAAAAAGCGGCCATCGGTAGACAGTGTCAATACAGGACAACTTGGCGAGGAAACATGAGTTTCAAAGAGATAAAATGCAAAAAGCCTCAGCAAATGCTGAGGCTTTGAAGAG
>NZ_WPDC01000123.1:0-7383 GCF_035615595.1 Vibrio sp. R-1
CCGCTGCAGCTTCAAGTTGCAAGGGGATAACTTGCGCCCGATTCTACCTTACACCTAACAAATTACGAGATTAGAAGCTGAATTTCTCCGCGCCAGCCAGTATCATGGCGCGGTTTGGTTTAACACAGCAAATAACACGGACATTCGACTTGCGATGAAAGAGACTCACAACAGTCAGGATCGCCTTGCGTACCTGAAACAGCAACTGCCTGCCGATATTACCCGCAGCGTGATCGACACCCTAAAAGAAGATTTAGGCGGCACACTTAACCCTGCGGCCGACATCACCGCAAGCCTGATTCCAGCCGATCGCATCAGCACCGCGACCATCATCACTCGTGAGGCGGGGGTATTTTGCGGCCAGTTGTGGGCGGATGAAGTGTTTAAACAGCTCGGCGGCCAAGTGAGCATTGAATGGCATGTGCAAGATGGTGATACGCTCACGCCCAACCAAACCTTGTGTACCTTAACTGGGCCTGCGCGTATTCTGCTCACCGGTGAGCGCAACGCGATGAACTTTATCCAAACCCTTTCCGGTTGCGCCACGGCTACGGCGCGTTATGTGCAAGAGCTCAAAGGCACTCAGTGCCGATTGCTCGATACCCGCAAAACCATTCCCGGCCTGCGTAGCGCCCTGAAATACGCCGTGGCTTGCGGCGGCGGTTATAACCACCGTATCGGCGTGTTTGATGCTTACCTCATTAAAGAAAACCACATTATTGCTTGCGGCGGGATCCGTCAGGCAATTAGCACAGCGAAACAGCTCAATCCCGGCAAACCGGTGGAAGTGGAAACCGAAACCTTGGCCGAATTGGAAGAGGCGATCAGCGCCGGTGCCGACATCATAATGCTCGATAACTTTAGCCTTGAGATGATGCGTGAAGCGGTAAAGATTAACGCCGGGCGTGCGGCGCTGGAGAACTCCGGCAATATCACGCTGGATAATCTCAAAGAGTGTGCCGAGACGGGTGTGGATTACATCTCAGTCGGCGCACTGACCAAACACCTCAAAGCCCTCGATTTGTCGATGCGTTTTAAGTCGTAACACTTGAGACTAACTTCAAATATTTCAAACAGTTAACAGGAGACTTCAAGTCTCCTGTTTTTCTTTCTACCTACCCATTTCACAGCATGAGCTTTTAAGTCACTCGCGGTTTTTTGTATTCACGCTGCAAATCAATAGGTTAAAACCCTAACTCACTCGAAGAGCGCTCGCGACTCGATTCCACCCTTGTGTAGCAAGTCATATGCTCACTGCGCTTAATACGCAAACACCTACGGAGGGAAATATGAAAGCGTATAAAAATAAACTACAGAAAGGTTTTACCTTAATTGAATTGATGATTGTGGTGGCGATTATTGGTGTGTTATCGGCTATTGCAGTGCCTGCTTATAAAGATTATGTAAAAAAATCTGAAGGCGCATCAGCATTAGCCACTATGAAATCATTAATCACAGCATCAGAGCTTTGGTATCAAGAAAATGGTTCATTCACTAAAGCTAAGAAAACAGATATTTTTACGCACTTAGGTATTACTGGAACCTCAAACCCACTAGGTGCTATTGATATCCCAGATGATAATAAATTGGAATTCAAATTTGGTGAAAAATCTGCGGTAGCACAAAATACGACCATTACCTACGAAAGAAAAAGTACTGGGTGGGAATGTACCGTTAGTCATGATGATATAAAAACTGACAGTTGTCCTAAAGCTGCCAATTAATGCTCACCAACCTTGTTGCTATCTTGCGTCAGGCTGAGTTAATCAGCGCAACGCAAGAACAAGCGGTGGTTACCCAGGTTAGCGCTTCGGGGACGTCGGTGCCCGAGGCGCTGCTTGGTTTAGGCGTTTTTCACGCCCAAGAGCTGACCGAGCAACTGAGCCATATTTTCGGCTTGCCGGAAACCGACCTTAGCCGCTACGACTACGCCAACTTGTGCCAACAGCTCGGGCTGCGTGAACTGATTACCCGCTACGATGCCTTACCGATTGCCAAGCAAGGCAATTTACTGCTGCTGGCGGTCTCTGACCCCACCTTATTGCAAGCCGAAGAAGAGTTTCGCTTTGCCACTGGGCTACAAGTCGAACTGGCACTGGCCGATCACCGCGCGCTGCAAGCCGCGATTCGCCGTTTGTATGGCCGCTCAATTCAAGGCGCAGCCAACCAAGGGAAAGAGATCAGCCAAGATGAGCTCGCCAATCTGGTTAAAGTCAGTGATGACGAGCTGCAATCGATTGAAGATCTCAGCCAAGATGACTCTCCGGTTAGCCGTTTTATCAACCAAGTGCTGCTCGATGCGGTGCGCAAAGGCGCCTCCGACATTCATTTTGAGCCGTATGAAAACCAGTATCGGATCCGCCTGCGCTGTGATGGTATTTTGGTGGAAACTCAGCAACCGGCTAGCCATTTAAGCCGCCGTTTAGCCGCGCGGATTAAAATTCTCTCCAAATTAGATATTGCCGAGCGCCGCTTGCCGCAAGACGGCCGGATTAAACTGCGCCTAAGCCGCGATACCGCCATTGATATGCGCGTATCCACGCTTCCCACCTTATGGGGCGAAAAAATCGTGCTGCGTCTGCTCGATAGCAGCGCCGCCAATCTGGATATTGATAAGCTCGGCTATAACCCGCAGCAAAAGCAGCTCTATCTCAACGCCCTCAAAAGACCGCAAGGGATGATTTTAATGACAGGCCCAACCGGCAGCGGCAAAACCGTTTCACTCTATACTGGGCTGCGCATTCTCAACACGTCACAGATCAATATCTCCACCGCGGAAGATCCGGTAGAAATTAACCTCTCTGGGATTAACCAAGTGCAAGTGCAACCGAAAATCGGCTTTGGCTTCGCCGAAGCGCTACGCTCATTTCTACGTCAAGACCCTGATGTGGTGATGGTCGGCGAAATACGCGATCTGGAAACCGCAGAAATCGCGGTCAAAGCCGCGCAAACCGGCCACTTAGTGCTTTCCACCCTGCACACCAACTCGGCCGCTGAAACCGTAATTCGTTTAGCCAATATGGGGGTGGAGCCGTTTAACCTTGCGTCATCACTCAGTTTAATCATCGCCCAACGCCTCGCGCGCCGCCTATGTAAACATTGCAAAATTGCGGTGCGCCCTTCCGCCCTATTGCAAAGCCAATTTGCGTTTCAGCCCAATGAAATCTTATATGAAGCCAATGCGGCGGGGTGTAACGAGTGTACGGGCGGCTATTCAGGTCGCGTTGGGATCTATGAAGTGATGGCGTTTAATACCGAGCTGGCGGAGGCCATTATGCAACGCGCCAGTATTCATCAAATTGAACGTTTAGCCAAAGCCAATGGCATGCAAACGTTGCAAGAGTCCGGCCTTGAAAAGCTGCGCGAAGGCATCACCAGCTTTGCCGAGCTGCAGCGTGTGCTCTATTTTTAACTGTTTTATTCGATAACCTAACCTGTCAGCACGAGCCTCAACATGAAAGCGACCCAAACCTTACCTCTGAAAAATTATCGCTGGAAAGGCATCAACAGCAACGGCAAAAAAGTTTCCGGCCAGATGCTGGCCATCTCCGAAATCGAGGTGCGCGATAAACTCAAAGATCAGCATATTCAGATCAAAAAACTCAAAAAAGGCAGTGTCTCATTATTGGCGCGCCTAACCCATCGCGTGAAAGGCAAAGACATCACGATTTTGACTCGGCAGTTGACGACCATGCTCACCACGGGCGTACCCATTGTGCAAGCCCTCAAGTTGGTGGGCGATAATCACCGTAAAGCTGAGATGAAATCGATTCTGGCGCAAATTACCAAAAGCGTGGAAGCGGGCACGCCGCTTTCCAAGGCGATGCGCACCGCCAGCGCCCATTTTGATACCTTGTATGTCGACTTAGTGGAAACCGGAGAGATGTCCGGTAACTTACCTGAGGTGTTTGAGCGTTTGGCCACCTACCGCGAGAAAAGCGAGCAACTACGCGCCAAGGTGATTAAAGCGCTCATCTACCCCAGCATGGTTGTGTTGGTCGCGCTCGGGGTATCTTACTTAATGCTCACCATGGTCATCCCAGAATTTGAAAGCATGTTTAAAGGCTTTGGTGCTGAACTGCCTTGGTTTACGCAGCAAGTGCTGAAACTCTCACACTGGGTACAGGCTTACAGTTTATGGGCATTTATCGCCATCGCAGCAGCCATTTTTGGCTTGAAAGCGCTGCGTAAAAACTCTTTCCAGATCCGTTTAAAAACCAGCCGCTTGGGGCTGAAATTTCCGATTATTGGCAATGTACTCGCTAAGGCTTCCATCGCCAAATTCAGCCGCACCCTCGCCACCAGCTTTGCTGCGGGGATCCCGATCCTCGCCAGTTTAAAAACCACCGCCAAAACCTCCGGCAATGTGCACTTTGAAACCGCGATTAATGAGGTGTACCACGATACCGCTGCGGGTATGCCGATGTACATTGCCATGCGCAATACCGAAGCTTTTCCCGAAATGGTGCTGCAAATGGTGATGATCGGTGAAGAGTCTGGGCAATTAGACGACATGCTCAACAAGGTCGCGACCATCTATGAATTTGAAGTCGATAACACGGTCGATAACTTGGGCAAGATTCTTGAACCACTGATCATCGTGTTTCTTGGGACGGTCGTGGGCGGCTTAGTGGTGGCGATGTACTTACCTATCTTTAACTTAATGAGTGTATTGGGTTAGTATGGCGACAAACGGCGTGCCCATTAAGCGCGCCCTCATTTCGCTTAGAGCAAGAGAATGGAACTGTTTTACTTCTACCCTTGGCTGTTTCCGGTGCTCGCCACCCTGTTTGGCTTGATTGTCGGTAGCTTTCTCAATGTGGTGATCTACCGCTTACCCAAAATCATGGAGCGTGAATGGCGCGCGGAATGTGCGGCGAGTTTTCCTGAATATGGCATCACGCCACCAGAGGGTAAACTGACCCTCAGTTTGCCGCGTTCCACTTGCCCACACTGCCAAACGCCGATTCGCGTCATTGATAATATCCCGGTAGTCAGTTGGCTGGCGCTGCGCGGTCAATGCTCACACTGTAAAGCGCCGATCAGCGCTCGCTATCCCTTGATTGAGCTCCTCACTGCCCTCATGAGCTTAGTGATTGCCACTCACTTTCCGTTCGGAGTGTTTGCCGTGGCGCTGCTGTTTTTCAGCTATGTATTGATTGCGGCGACCTTCATCGACTTCGATACCCTATTGCTGCCCGACCAATTAACGCTACCTTTACTGTGGGGCGGTATTGCGCTGGCACTGCTTGGCTTTTCTCCGGTTTCACTCAGTGATGCGGTGATCGGAGCCATGGCGGGTTATCTCTCGCTGTGGTCGATTTACTGGCTATTTAAACTGCTGACAGCTAAAGAAGGCATGGGTTATGGTGATTTCAAATTGCTCGCCGCACTCGGCGCTTGGCTGGGTTGGCAGCAGTTGCCTGTCATCGTACTGCTCTCATCGGTGGTTGGGGTTATTTTCGGTTTAATCCAACTGCGCCAGCAGAAAAAAGGTATCGATATGGCCTTTCCGTTTGGTCCTTATCTCGCCATCGCGGGGTGGTTTGCCTTGCTATGGGGCGATAAGGTGATTGATTGGTACTTCACCACTTGGGTAGGACAACCGTTATGAGTTTTGTCGTGGCATTGACCGGCGGCATCGCCAGTGGCAAAACCACGGTCGCCAATCTATTTCATGATCAGTTTGGTATTGATCTGGTCGATGCCGATGTGATCGCGCGTGACGTGGTTGAACCGGAAACCGAAGGATTAAAAGCGATTACCGCCCATTTTGGGCAAGCCATCTTGCACCCTGATGGCTCACTCAATCGCGCCGCGCTGCGTGAACGCATCTTTGCCGCCCCTAATGAAAAAGCGTGGCTAAACCAACTGCTGCATCCGATGATCCGCCAAGGTATGCGCAACGCGCTTACCCAAACGACCTCACCTTATGCGCTGTTGATTGTGCCCCTGTTGGTCGAAAACCACCTGCAAACCATGGCCGATCGCGTGTTAGTGGTCGATGTCGATGAAAAAATACAGGTTGAGCGCACCATGGCACGCGATAAAGTAACACGCGAACAAGCTGAGGCTATCCTTGCTGCGCAAGCCTCACGCGCTCAGCGTTTGGCGATTGCTGATGATGTGCTCAAAAATGACGCAGAAAACCAGAAACTTTTGCCTCAAATCACACTATTGCACCAAAAGTATCTAGCCATGAGCAGGCAAAATTTGTGAGAATAAGCGCAAAGAATCCAAGGCTAGCCCAATGACTACGCACCAGTTTGAACACCCTCTCAATGAAAAAACGCGCATCTACCTGCGTGTCGAAGCGCTGCTCAATCAGATGGAGCGAGCGTCCACTTTCAGTGATGGGATTCAACATCAACTCTTTTTCCGCTCACTGTTCGATATGCTGGAGATTTTTGAGCAGATCCAACTGAAAAGTGAACTGGCTAAAGATATGGAAAAACAGCGCTTAACTTACCGCAGTTGGCTCCATGTTGAAGGTGTAGATCAAGAGATGCTTAACTCGCTGCTCGCCGAAGTCGATGAAGTTCATCGGGATCTGATGAGTGCCGAGCGTTTTGGCCAATCACTCAAAGAAGACCGTTTCCTGAGTGCGATTCGTCAGCGCTTTAATTTACCGGGTGGTTCCTGCTGTTTTGATCTGCCTGCGCTGCACTACTGGCTGCATCTGCCGCTGGATCGCAAAATGCGTGATGCCCAGCAGTGGATGCAAACCGTGACGCCGCTTTCGAATGCACTCAAACTCTGGCTTAAATTGACTCGCGAAACCGGCCACTACCGCTCACGCATGGCAAGCAACGGTTTCTACCAAAGTGATGCGGAAGATGCCAATATCCTACGCCTTGCGATTCCGCTCGAATACGGTGTGTACCCGATGATTTCTGGGCACAAAAACCGTTTTGCTATCAAGTTTATCGATTTTCACAGCGGGCAAGCCTGCACTCAAGATATCGCCTTTGATTTGGCGGTGTGCTGCTAAAACTCGCGACCTTTTCTCGAAACGACTTTTTCTCGAAACAATGTTGCGAACCCAAAATACATTATCAGCTTGGCTTTGATGAAGAGTATCCCCACACAACTTGGCGTTGCCGGTTTTAAGGGGATAAGCCATGGCTGCTTTTCAATAGGACTGCGTTATGACCAAAAAACTCACCATAGTGAAATGCCCACAATGTGGCACCGATGTGGAATGGGGCGAACAGAGCCCACACCGTCCATTTTGCAGTAAGCAGTGTCAAATGATTGATTTTGGCGAATGGGCAGATGAAGAGAAAGCCATTCCCGGCGCACCGGATATGTCCGACAGCGATGGCTGGTCAGAAGATCAGTATTAGTTCACGGGGTTGAGAGTAAAGAAAGAGGAGCCAAATG
>NZ_WPDC01000124.1:0-7291 GCF_035615595.1 Vibrio sp. R-1
AGATACATTTAGCAAAATAATAGATTTAATATCTTCAAATACAAATAAAGCCAGTACAAACTGGCTTCATTCTATTTTATATGAGCAATTTATGGTGCTGCATCCAACTCAACAGGGAGATAGTGCTTCGATTCCAAACCTAACCATTCAGGTAACACAGTACCAATCGAAATCGATGACCAAGTCCCTGAAATTATGCCGATAAACATGGCGATGGCGAAACCTTGTAACGGGGCACCGCCCATCAGCCAAAGTGCCGAAATGGTCATCAAAGTGGTACCTGATGTCACCATTGTACGTGAGAAGGTGGCAATAATGGCTTGGTCATTAATATCTGCGGTTGGCGTCTGCTGCTTCGCTAACAGTAATTCTCGGATACGATCCGAAATAATGATCGAGTCGTTCAATGAATAGCCGAGCACCGCTAAGACTGCGGCAAATACCGTCAAGTTGAATTCCATTTGCGTTATCGCAAAGAAACCCAGTACCAAAATCACGTCATGCAGCAGAGCTAATAGGGCTCCGCTCGCTAAACGCCATTCAAAACGAAAGCTCAAGTAAGCCAGTATTGAGAGCAGACAAATCAACAAAGCGAGTCCGCCTTGATCGATCAACTCTTGTCCAACTTGCGATCCCACCATGCTGTTACTGACAATTTGCACTTGATCTGAGATGTGATGCAGCTCTGTCGCAATGTCTACAGGCGTAGCATCTTCAGCAGCTAATGGATAACGGATCACCCAACGCCCTTCTTCCCCCGAAGGCGTGGCAGAAACCGACTCCCCCAGTACCGGCTGTAATTGATCCATCAGCTGAGACTTGGTCACCGAGTGATTAATGATCGCTTCCGTGACCATCCCGCCGGTGAAATCTAAGCCCATATTCAAGCCTTTGATTGCAAAAGCCCCTAGCGAGATCACCATCAACAAGACCGAAATAATGCCAGTGATGTAGCGAATCGGACGGATTCGAGATTTTAAATAGTCAACCATAGCTTATACCCTCACATCACGACGCGTATCGCGTCCCCAAACCAAATTAATCAATGCTCGTGAAGCGAATACGCCAGTGAACATACTGGTGAGTAGGCCTAAGCCCAAAGTCAAAGCAAAGCCTTGGATAGGACCATTACCAATCGAATACAGAATGACTGCCGTGATCATAGTGGTAATGTTGGCATCTAAAATCGTGCTGAAAGCACTGTCAAAACCAGTATCAATAGCTTGTGCAAAGTTACGCCCTTCACTGAGTTTGTCGCGAATACGTTCAAAGATCAGCACGTTAGTATCCACCGCCATACCCACGGTTAACACCAAACCTGCAATACCTGGTAGGGTCAATACTGCCCCTGGCAATAAAGCAATCAGACCCAACAAACAAGCCATGTTGACCAACAAAGCGACATTTGCCACCCAACCCAAGCGGCGATACCAAAGCGCCATGAAAGTCAGCGTCATCGCCATACCAAGCGCCAAAGCAGCAAAACCGTTGGCAATATTTTCTTCACCCAAAGAAGCACCGATGGTGCGCTCTTCAACAATGGTGACAGGTGCCGTCAGCGAGCCTGCACGCAACAGTAAGGCGAGCTGCTGTGCTTCTTCCATTGAACCTGCGCCCGTAATACGAAATTGGCTCCCCAATTGAGATTGAATGGTGGCAACGCTGATCACTTTCTCACTGCGAACGGTTTCGCCACGCGCATTGGTTTTATATTCGCGATAGACGGTCGCCATCGGTTTGCCAATGTGTTTACCGGAAAAATCACTCATGATTTTGCCGCCTGCGTGATCCAGTGAAATGTTCACCTCAGACATACCCATGTTGTCAACACCCGCACGGGCATTGACGATATGCTCGCCACTCAGCACTGGACGCTTAGCCAGAATCACAGGACGTCCATTGCCATCTTCTAGGATTAAATCGTCGTAACTGCGCGCATCCGTTGGAGATTTTGCTTCATAAAACGCCAAACTTGCGGTCGCACCAATCACATTCTTCGCTTGTGAGGGGTCTTGCACACCGGGCAGCTCGATACGGATCGCATGTTCACCTTGACGTTGAACTAGAGCTTCTGTAATCCCAAGTTCTTCAATCCGATCACGCATGATTTTCAAGTTCTGTTGAATCGTCGCAGTTTGAAACTCGGATTTATTTTGTTGTGATGGCTGAACCTGCAACTGATCTGAGCCTTGACGAATCTCCCAGCCTCGATAATTTTCTTGCAAGTATTTGCGTACATGGCTCAAGGCTTGCGGCTGTTCAGTTTTGACCTCAAAAGCATCATTACCCATCGCTTGTACTGCAACACCGCGCAAACGCTCTGCACGCAGCGAATCTTTTACTGCATCCACCATACTGTCGCGCTGTTCTTGGAAGGCCTTATCGACATCCACATTCAGCAGAAACTGTACGCCCCCGCGTAAATCCAAGCCTAATTTGATGGGTGAAAAACCCAAATTGCCTAGCCACTTTGGCGCAACAGACACATAAGAATACGTGATCGTATCCCCTTCTTTCACAAGCGCATCCAGTGCATTTCTGGCTTGTGATTGCTGCGTTTCGTTGGCAAAAACCAAGGTGGTGTTATCCCCTTGTTGGGTAATTTCATCGGCCTGAATATTTTGCTTATTGAGCAATTGCGTCAGCTCAGGAACGTTGCGTAATACACTCGTTGCATCTTTAGATTGCAACTGAATAGAAGGTTGTTCGCCATACCAAGTAGGAATAGCACTTAAGGTTAGAATGATGATGGTGGTCACCAGAACCACATACTTCCAAGCGGAATAGTGGTTGATCAGGCGTTTCGCCGCCTGATTTTGTGTTTTTTTCTTCATAGTTCCCTCTCAGCCTAAACTGAGTGATTCAACAAGTGACAATGTCACACTAAAAAATGAATGTGGGAACGTTAGAATTGGCTGTTGAGCGCTACATACATAGCGTTACTCTCTTTCCAACCCGCAAGTCGGTGAGAGGAGGTGAAAAAGTCGTAACTTCGGTTGCAATAGTCAGTTGTTGTGACAAAAAGTGGCCGACTGTGAGAAGTGCCTAATTGGGGCTCATCAAAATCAGCGTCCAACGGCAGATCAGATCCACACCCGACGAGAAGACGTTGTGTCGGGGCGTGACGCGAATGATTTAAAATGGCATAAGCACTATGACTAACGTGCGACTGCGAACTCGGTATGGCAGGCTGCGGAGCTGAACTCAAAAGCCAATCAGAGTTAAGTATCGGATTTGCCGAAATGCTGGCTTCTGGACATGCGGAGCTTGTTTCACTTTCCAGCGCATAAGCAAAAACCTGCGCAGGTAGCACCACCGCAAGTAAAGCAAACCAACACTGGATCAGAACACGCAAGTACATGACTTCAGATCTCGCCTCTTAGATAAGTGAGCAGTGTAGGCCGATGCTCAGTGAAGCTCAAGCGAAAAAATGTGATCTAGCGATAGAAAATTTGGCCAGTTTGCACGTTCAGGTAGATCTTATGTGCCTGGCTCAAACCTCCGCAGTAGATAAAATACACCGGCTGCTCTCCGAAAGTGACTGAGCGCACCCAGCCTCCGAGCTCTTCAAAATCTTTGGGCGAGCAATTTCCCTCTTTTAATAAGGTATCGGTTGTAGTCAGGAACTTTTCTTGATGCAAAAGAAAATCATCCGAGCTTTCGATGTAGCCTGTTAAGGTTTTAGTGCGCTCTTCTGGCGTAATCACAGGCGGTTCGACGGTCAATCCTTCTAAGGGGATCCACTCTGCCACTTCAGGCCCACCGTCCTCATACACGTAATAATCCGAAATACGCCCCCATCCCCTTTTTTTTTCAAGCAAATGAACCTTGTCACCACGATAGAGTTGCTTATCAACATCCGGATAAGCATTGGGATCGGGTTGATCACGAATACTTAATGTCACCGCATCGACATAAAAATCCATAATCTCAGGTTTGGCTTCGATAGCGGGAGTTGGCTCTGCAGGAGTCTCAGGCGCAGTTTCAGGTACTTCATTGGCTTTAGCCGCTTCCGCATCCATCTGCGGTTTGAGATAAAACAGATAAAATCCCGCACCTGCTCCACCTAATCCGAGTATCAGCACGAGTAGCATGAGTATTTTTTTCATTTTCTCCCGCTCGTAAAATTTCTCTAGCGCAACGTCATTAATACGAAAATGCGACGAATCTTACTTTCTTATCAATATAGCGGGATATTTGAACAAAGCTTGACCAGAAATCTTCTGATAAAAAGATTTTTTGAAGTAAAGACACACTTCATGCTGCGGTTATGGAAGATCATCCGTCACCGAGTCGCCCAATAGCCCCCCAAAATGAATGCGAGATTTACAATGTAAATGCGGCAGACATCATCGAATTGCCTCTCTTAATCGGATTCTCTGCTGAAAAATTGAGCATGGTTCGTTTATTAACAAACACAAACTATGATCGAGTGCACGAAGTAAAATTCTGGAAGCGAAATCTCATTTGATTCGTTCTATAGTATGCACTCAACGACTTATACATCGAATTATGTACACCTCAGCCCGTAAATATTTCATACAATTTGCCATTGTTGCGTTTGTACTTGGTTTCATTCCTACACTGTATTTCATACATGCTGCTAGCCAGCTTGAGACTCAAGCGGTCAGCAGCGTTGAAAAACAGACTCGCTTACAGCTTGAGTTCAGTCAGCATGACTTGTTACGAATGCTGGAAAGCACACACCAAGCCACCCAACTGTTAGCCAAAAACGACCTTTTATTCACGGCTGTCACCACACCAAGCAAAGAAGCACTCAGTCAACTCAAAACATTGTGGGATGTGACGTTAAGATCGCAAGCGATTTTCTCTTCATTCAGATTGCTGGATAGACAAGGAAAAGAACAACTTAAAGCGATTTACGATGGGCACCAAGTCACCTTTGTTGAATCTGCTCAAACGACAGATCCGTTCAGTCAGCAAATTGTGGCTCAATACGCCCAACTCACGACGCCTCAAGTGTGGGCAACGCAAGTCGCGATGTCAGCAGATACGCCTTCTGGTATGCTGCCGACCTTTCGTTTTGTGACGGGTATTGAGCATCAAGGCCAAAGGCAAGGTTTTCTTGTCGTGACGGTGAAGCTACAGTCTCTCTATCAACGTCTCTCTTTTATTTATGATCAGTTTGATTCACCGGATATTTTGAATTCGGCAGGAGAATTACTGCTCAGTGAACACAAGCCATCCGGTACGCGTTCAACCTCTTCACTCCACTTTTCAGCCCAACACCCAGAGCTTTGGCAAAAAATCCAACTCAACCAACAAGGCTTTGCTCTATCCAATCAAACCTGGTTTAGCTATATCAAAGTGGATCTCAGTTCTGTCTTACCTGACTTTAAACCTTTGGTATTGGTACTGCGCATCAATAAGGCAGAAATAGATAAGACCTACGCAAATGCGCGCTGGGCACTGATGAGTCAAGCGGTGACGGTGTTATCGCTACTCTCTATCATTGCGGCTGGATTTGCGGCATGGAACATCAACCATTTGAAAAATAGCCTTGACAGTAAATTGGCTCGAGCAGCGATGGATGGCATGTCAGCGGTGGTCATTACTGACCGCCAGAATCGCATCATCAAAGTAAACAACGAATTTACCCGCCTAAGTGGTTACACTTTTGAAGATGTCAAAGGTAAGCAGCCGTCCATTTTTGCTTCTGGATTACACAAAGTCGAGTTCTATATGCAGATGTGGAAAGCTCTGCAAGACAATGGCGTATGGGAAGGTGAAGTGATCAACAAACGCAAAGATGGCGAAAGCATCACCGAAATTCTCCGTATTCAAAGCATCCGCGATGAAAACAATGTCATTCAATTCTACGTTGCCTCTTTTGTGGATATTTCACATCGCAAAGCGCTGGAGAATCGCCTGCGTGAGCTGAGCGAAAAAGATGCGTTAACCGATTTGTGGAATCGACGTAAATTCGATCAAACCATCTCTTTAGAGTGCGCTAAGCGTCGCCGTTATCCCGATCAAGCCCAGAGCTGCCTTGCTATCATTGATATCGACCACTTTAAACGCATTAACGACAAATTCGGACACAACGAAGGGGACCTAGTGTTACGGACCGTTGCGAAAGGCATCCAAGATCAGTTACGTGAATCGGATTTTATCGCACGGATTGGCGGAGAAGAGTTTGCCATTATTTTCCCCTACACTTCCATAGAAGAAGCCGAACAAGTACTTAACCGCGTACGCCTGCATATCGCTTCATTACACCATCAACAAGTGACCCTAAGTGGTGGTGTTACCGATGTTTGCACATCGCCCGACCAAAGCTACAAAAGAGCCGATCTGGCTTTATATGAATCCAAAACATCGGGACGCAACCAAATATCAGTACTCACCTCCATGGAAATGCATCACTTTGCGTGATGCAAAATCGATGTATGCAGCAAAGATTATTAGGAGATACCTCACAGCTTGTAGCGATTTTCACTCAGCCTTATCGAGTGTGCGCCTAAGCCCTCCGCTAACTCTTGCGTCTTGTACTACGCTTGATAGGTTGGTTTTACTACAAATATACCCAAACTCATTGGTGTTGCAGGTAGGCGGCAAGTGAATACATTCTCATGTACGTAGACAAACTATGTGACTGGGGGAATGGATATTGCCAACACCACTGCAACTTCAAGGAGGAAGCGGTTAGTCACAGATCGATTCATGGAGACGCTTTATGCAGGACACTTTAACTGTGATTCTCGCAGGTGGAATGGGCTCACGCCTTTCCCCGCTGACGGATGACAGAGCCAAGCCCGCTGTACCTTTTGGTGGAAAATATCGGATTATCGATTTCACCTTAACCAATTGCCTGCATTCTGGATTACGCCGCATCTTGGTGTTAACTCAATACAAATCGCACTCGTTGCATAAACATCTTCGTAATGGCTGGTCCATTTTCAATCCCGAGCTTGGTGAATTCATCACCGTGGTGCCGCCGCAAATGCGTAAGGGAGGAAAATGGTACGAAGGAACCGCCGATGCGCTATTTCACAATATGTGGTTGCTTGCGCGTAGTGAGGCAAAATACGTCGTAGTACTTTCTGGTGATCACATCTATCGCATGGATTATGCCGCCATGCTCGAAGAACACATCAGTAAAAATGCCTCTTTAACCATTGCCTGTATGCAAGTGCCTCGACATGAAGCCTCCGCGTTTGGCGTGATGGCCATTGATGACGACTCTCGTATTACCTGCTTTGTTGAAAAGCCCGCAGATCCCCCTTGTATTCCCAACAGACCCGATCACAGTTTAGCCTCGATGGGGATT
>NZ_WPDC01000125.1:0-7282 GCF_035615595.1 Vibrio sp. R-1
GCACAACTTATCGCCCAACAGCTTGAAGCTATTGGTGTGCGTTATGTCTTCGGCATTCCGGGGGCCAAAATCGACCGTCTTTTCGATGCGATTGAGGATACCAAAATTCAAATGATCCCAGTCCGTCATGAAGCGAATGGCGCTTTTATGGCGGGTATTATGGGGCGTCTTTCAGGTCGAGCGGGAGTTACCTTAGCCACATCTGGCCCCGGCTGCGGCAACCTTGTAACAGGCGTCGCGACAGCCAATTCTGAAGGCGATCCGATGATCGCTATTGGCGGCGCAGTCAAACGTGACTATCAACAAAAGCAGACCCACCAGAGCATGGATACGGTGAGTATTTTTCGTTCTATCACCAAATACAGCGCCGAAATTCAACATGTCGATGCCACCAGCGAAATCATGGCTAATGCATTTCGTCTCGCCGAATCGGGTCGCCAAGGCGCGTGTTTTATCAGCGTACCGCAAGATGTGCTGGCCGATAAAACCTCAAGCGAAATTATTATCCCCAGTGCTTACCAGCCCACGGCTGAAGCCGACCCAGACAGTTTGCAGGAAGCCGTAGAACGGATTCAAAAAGCGCAGCGCTGCGTCGTATTACTCGGACTGCATGCCAGCCACCAAGCCACTGCTGAAGCGGTCAGCGCTTTTTTACATAAAACCCAGTTACCTGTCGTGGGCACCTACCAAGCCGCTGGCGCAGTAGACATCAACTACTATCACCATTTCGCCGGACGAGTCGGCTTATTCAATAATCAGCCCGGAGATGTGCTGCTTAAAGAGGCCGATTTGATCATCACCATCGGTTTTAATCCGATCGAGTACGATCCTGAGCTATGGAATAGCCAGCGCTGTCCTATCGTTCATATCGATATTGAGCCTGCGCAGTATCAAATCCACTACCAGCCATGCCTACAAATTGTCGGTAACATTGCCAGTAATTTGGCGGCACTCTGCCGCCCACTACCCGGTTTTACTCGCCTCTCCCCGACTGCATTAGCGATTTTGGAAGAAGTGACTCAGCAGCGTCACGCCATCAAAGCCTATCCTTTGCGCTATCAAAATGCGGGATTTCATCCGCTAACCTTGATTAAGACCATGCAAGCGATCATCAAACCCGATACCACCCTCTGTCTCGATATGGGGAGTTTCCACATATGGATTGCGCGCTATCTGAGCTGTTTTCGTGCACGGCAGATGCTGGTATCTAACGGACAGCAGACCATGGGCGTTGCCCTACCTTGGGCGATTGCGGCCAGCTTACTCAAACCCGGCCATAAAGTCGTTTCAGTATCCGGTGATGGCGGCTTTATGCAATCAAGCATGGAGCTCGAAACCGCGGTGCGCCTCAAATGCAATATCGTACACATCATTTGGGTCGATAACGCTTACAACATGGTCGAGATGCAGGAAGTGCAGAAATACCATCGCGCTGCTGGGGTAAAATTCGGCCCTATTGATTTTAAAGCCTACGCCGAATCCTTTGGCGCTCGAGGCTACGCCATCACGCAACCCGATCAGTTGCTCCCAACTCTGCGCCAAGCGATGGAAGTCGAGGGCCCCGCCGTCGTCGCGATTCCAGTCGATTACTCGGATAACCCCAAATTGATGCAAGCGCGCACCGAAGCCAATCAAGATCCCGTATTTCAAACCCTAGAAGGAGTTTTCGCATGAGAGGTTTAACCCATAAAGTCGCCTTAGTGACAGGTGCCGCTAACGGTATTGGACTGGCGATTACCGAACGTTTATATCAAGAAGGCGCAACCTTAGCACTGGCTGATTGGAATGAAGAGCAGTTAGCCATTGTGATTGAGCAGTTTGATTCTGCACGAGTTTACGCGCAAAAAGTCGATGTCTCGGATCCCGAACAGGTGCAAGCTTTAGTACGTAAAACGGTCGAGCGTTTCGGGCGTCTAGATATTCTCGTCAACAACGCAGGGATTCATATTCCGGGCACAGTGTTGGAGTGCAGCGTGCAAGATTGGCGACGCATCGCCTCGGTTAATATAGATGGAGTGGTCTACTGCGCAATGCATGCATTACCTGAGCTAATAAAAACGCGCGGCTGCATGGTGAATACGGCGTCCGTGTCCGGCTTAGGCGGCGACTGGGGCGCAGCCTTCTACTGCGCGACCAAAGGTGCGGTAGTCAATTTCACTCGCGCTCTAGCACTGGATCACGGTGCGCAAGGTGTACGCATTAACGCGGTATGTCCAAGTTTGGTGAAAACCAATATGACCAACGGCTGGCCACAAGCGATCCGCGATCAATTCAATGAACGCATCGCTTTAGGCCGAGCCGCAGAACCAAAAGAAATAGCCGCCGTCGTCGCCTTTTTAGCCAGTGATGATGCCTCGTTTGTCCATGGGGTGAATCTTCCCGTTGATGGCGGTGCCACCGCCTCCGACGGGCAACCTAAAATCGTTTAGCCTCATTGGCCCCGTGATGAATAACCCTAGCCAGATCTGAGAGCGCCGAAAGGCGCTCTTTTTATAAATTCAATCTAGAAAACAAACTGATAGCGCGTTTGATAGCGATAGACTTCTCCGGGTTGCAAGATGCAGCTCGGTTGCGGCCATTCTGGATGACGAGGGGAATCGGGTAAAAACTGCGTTTCTAAAGCGAGGCCTGCATAATCCTTGTAGTGCGAACCAAGGCGATTGGGTGTTCCCGCCAACCAATTACCGGTATAAAGCTGCATAGCAGGTTTATCCGTACTGACGAGCAGTTGCACTTTCTCATCGGCAGACCACACCTTAGCGATAGGCGTGTGCATATCACGCTCTGGCGCAAAGAAATAACTGTGGTCATAGCCTTTCGCACGGATTTGCTGTTTATCTTGAAGCAAATCCTCCCCAACCCTTTTCGGTTGAGTGAAATCAAAACCGCTATCCAGTACCGATTGCAACTTCCCGAGCGGGATACCTAAGGCATCCGTTGGTAAGAACTGCCTTGCATCAATCCAAAGTTGATGCTCAAGGCAGAGCTTGCCACTCTCCGCTCCATCTAAATTAAAGTAGGCGTGGTTCGTCAGATTCACGGCGGTCGCACGATCGGTGGTGGCTTGGTAGTCGATATTCACCCCACCTTGCTCATCCAACCGGTAGGTCACTGCAACGTGGAGGTTGCCCGGAAAGCCTTGATCTCCGTCAGCAGAAAGCAGTTGAAAGGTCACATGCTGTGCGCTTTGCTGCGTGATTTGCCAGCGACGACGATCAAACCCTACAACGCCACCGTGTAACGTATTGCCAGCTTGATTGACCGACAAAGCATACGTTTGTGTCCCTATCTTGAGTTCGCCACGCGCAATCCGATTGGCATAACGCCCCACCGTTGCGCCTAAATAACTGCCTTGGCGCATAAAATCATCCATGCTGCTTACGCCAAGTAGCACTTCTCTTGATTCATCGCCCATCGGTAGAGTGCAACTGAGCCAAGTGGCACCGATGTCCATCACTACCACACGCATACCGCGGCGGTTAGTGAGCTCAATAAGCTTGGCAGGCTGACCATCATAGGCGGCCTGTGCTGTCATGCTGGTGAATAACGCGTTCATCTCTAACCTTGTGCAAGCTCAACCAATCCCGCGCCCGAAGTTGCATGGCAGACATAGATCGATGCCTTAAGCCCTGTCGCAGCTTCATAGTGTTCAGCCACCGCTTGCTGCACCGCTTCTACTTGCGTCGGATGTATAAGGGCCACCACACAACCACCAAAACCGCCGCCGGTCATTCGCACACCACCTTGATCGCCAATCACAGATTGAACAATCTCGACCAGCGTATCTATCTCCTTGACGGTAATTTCAAAATCATCACGCATCGAAGCGTGAGAAGCGGCCATTAACTCGCCTAAGCGCGGCATGTTTCCTTCACGCAGGGCCTGAGCGGCCTGTAAAGTGCGTTCATTTTCCGTGATGACATGGCGCGCACGTTTGGCCACGACAGGATCAAGTTCGACCTGCTTTGCAGTCAATTGCGCCAAAGTGACATCGCGTAACGCTTTCACACCAAAAGTTTTGGCTGCGGCTTCGCATTGCTGACGACGGGTATTGTATTCACTCTCTACTAAGCCGCGTTTTTTATTGGAATTGAGGATCACCACTGCCATCTGCTCTGGCATCGCAACGGCCTCGGTTTGCAAGCTACGACAATCGAGCAACATAGCATGGTTTGCTTGCCCCTGCGCCGAGATCATCTGATCCATAATGCCGCAGTTACAACCGACAAACTGATTCTCCGCTTGCTGGCCATTGAGGGCGATCTCCGCCTGACTGATTTTTAGCTGGTAAAGCTCTTTAAAAGTTTGCCCAATCACGACTTCTAAAGCCGCCGAGGAACTGAGCCCCGCCCCTTGCGGTACGTTACCTGAGACCACAATATCTGCCCCATTAAACTCAAAACCACGTTCAATCAAGCATTTAATGACGCCGCGAATGTAGTTCGACCACATTTTTTTAGGCTGAAAGGCAATCTCTTCTCGCAGGTCAAATTCGTCCGTGTCATTGTCGTAATCGACGGCGACCAAACGCACTCGTGAGTCTTCCCGTTTGGCTGCAGCTACGACGGTTTGGTAGTTAATCGCGCAAGGCAGCACAAAGCCATCGTTGTAGTCGGTGTGCTCACCGATCAAATTGACCCGCCCCGGAGCTTGCACAAGGTGCGTAGCATCATAGCCAAAGCGTTGTGCAAAGGTTGTAGTCACGTTTTGGATTAATTCAGACATAGGGCTTCTCACTGTAAATGGGGAGAGCGGCGCTAGCGTTGACGCTGCACGGCTCAAAATATCTCTTATTGGTGGTTATGTTGTTCTTTATAGTGAATATCACTCACCGCGCGTAAACGCTCGGCGGCCTGCTCTGCGGTTAAATCACGTTGGCTTTCTGCCAGCATTTCATAGCCAACCATAAACTTACGAATGGTTGCGCTACGTAACAGCGGCGGATAAAACAGCGCGTGCAACTGCCAGTGGTGAATGTCGGTACCCGCTTCAAAAAATGGCGCAAAGTGCCAGCCCATCGAATACGGAAAAGCACATTGGAATAAATTGTCGTAACGGCTAGTCAGTTTTTTGATGGCAAGTGCCAGATCATCACGCTGCTCATCATTGAGCTCACTCATGCGGCGAATATGAGTTTTGGGCAACAACAGGGTTTCAAACGGCCAAGCCGCCCAATAAGGCACCACCGCTAACCAATGTTTGGTTTCCACCACGGTTCTCGCGCCATCTTTTAGCTCCGCTTGTACGTAATCCACCAGCAAATTGCGGCCATATTGTTGGTAATAAGCCTTGAGGTGCTGCTCTTTGCGTTCTATTTCGTTGGGTAAAAAACTGTTCGCCCAGATCTGTCCATGGGGATGCGGCTGAGAGCAGCCCATAGTTTCACCTTTGTTCTCAAAAGCTTGCACCCAAATATACTCTCTACCGAGCTCTTCGATTTGTTCGTTCCATGTCTCTATCACGCCACGAATCTTATGCACGGGTAACTCTGGCAGCGTTTTGCTGTGATCAGGTGAAAAACAGATCACCCGACTCAAACCACGAACGCCTTGAGTTTTGAACAGCGGATTATCGGACTCTGGCGCTGCTGGAGAATCCGTCATCAGCGCAGCAAAATCGTTATTGAACACATAAGTGCCGCTATAGTTGGGATTGACATCCCCAGAAATACGAGCATTGGTTGGACACAAAAAGCATTGCGCATCATAGCTGGGCAACTCAGCGAGCGCCGGTTTCTCATCGGCCCCACTCCATGGACGCTTTGCTCGGTGAGGTGAAACGAGGATCCACTGCCCAGTCAATGGGTTATATCGACGGTGTGGATGATCGACAGGATTAAACTTAAGCTCAGACATGAACACTCTCTCACGCCCTCCACTGCAACAATCGAGTGAGAAGGCAGTTAGCAAAGATCAAACAGTAGGCTCACGACGCACAGTCCAGCCTTTTACCAAGCATAGCAATCCTACTATCGAACATTCTGTGAAGTGAATCGCACTGTGTAAACGCTTTCACAAGTTATCACTAAGGCAGCCAAAATCATCTACGCTAAACGCCGCATATTGTGAAGTCTGATAAAAAGGTAATGGATGTCAAAGCAATAGCAGACAAGGAACACCCAATCAACGGGAATGGTTGACGGTCAGTGACAGCGCATTGCGCGTGGTACTCCGCCAAATTGAGGGAGAGAGGTCATGCTCTCATCAAGCATCAAAGTTAAACGTTTACACAAAGCGTACAGGGCGAGTCAATCTGGTTACTGCACCTGCAACTCCAAATCGTTTAGGTATAGTGATATTTAAGAGTCAAAGGCGTAATCATCCAACTGAATTTTAGGAGCGCGCAACGCATTCAATGCCCCGAGCAACGCAAGCAGCGCCGCAACCGCAAAGCCAATTTGAAAAGCATGCAAAATCTCACTTTGTGGCAATGCGGCAATCGCCTGCAAACCACTGTTTGGCGATAACCCGGGAAGTAAGGAGTAAATCAATGTACCAAAGAAAGCGGTGCCGACCGATGCCCCTAGCGAGCGACTCAACGAAGCCATCGCGGTGATCCGCCCTAAATTGGCTTTACCTGCCAATGTTTGAACTAAAACTTGGGTTGAGGGCATCACAGTGCCTAAGCCTAAACCACATAAGGCAGCAATCGCACTCACCACGGGCGCAGAGAGTGAAAACATCGCCAACACAGCAAAGGCGCAGCTACTTAAACTCATACCAAACACAGGCAAAAATTTGGGCACTCCTGTTTTAGCAATCACTTTACCGGTCGTATAGGCGCCACCAATAATGCCGCACGACAGGGGGATAAGCAGTAGTCCCGATTGTGCGGCGTTAACTCGTAAGCCAAGCTGTAAAAAAATCGGTAAAAAGAAGATCAGCGCAAACAAACAAGCCGCGAAAATGAACGTGGAGAGCAGCGGAATATGTATTTCACGACGCGCCAATAAACGGAGTGGTAAAAAGGAAGCCGTGACTCGCTTTTGCTGGGCGATAAACAGCAAGCTCGTTAAAACAAATGCACTCACTAGGCTTATGCTGGTGACCGAGAACCACGGAAAATAGTGCCCGCCAGCCGAAAGCCAATAGATGATGAGAGTCATCATACTGGGAAACAGGATAAGCCCAGCCACATCAATTGAAGCCTCAGACTTACGCGAACTTTGCACAAATTGAAATCGTGCCAGTCGATACAAAGCGATGCCCACAAGCGGCAGGTTAAACCAAAACAGCCATTGCCAAGAAAGATAGGTTACCAATACACCGCCTAACACTGGCCC
>NZ_WPDC01000126.1:0-7263 GCF_035615595.1 Vibrio sp. R-1
AAATTGCTCTTCTTAAGGAAGGCGCGACACTCGTAAGTTTTATTTGGCCAGCCCAAAATCCTGCTTTGATGGAAAAACTCTCAAGTAAAAACATCAACGTACTGGCGATGGATGCGGTGCCTCGTATCTCTCGTGCGCAAGCATTGGATGCACTCTCGTCGATGGCGAACATTGCGGGTTACCGTGCAGTGGTAGAAGCCGCTCATGAGTTTGGTCGTTTCTTTACTGGTCAAATTACTGCAGCAGGTAAAGTACCGCCCGCGAAAGTCTTTGTTGCTGGTGCCGGCGTTGCTGGCTTAGCGGCAATAGGGGCTGCGGGTAGTTTAGGCGCTATCGTCCGCGCATTTGACGTTCGTCCCGAAGTAAAAGAGCAAGTGCAGTCTATGGGGGCTGAGTTTTTGGAAGTTAACTTCCAAGAGACTGCTGGCTCAGGCGATGGTTATGCTAAAGAGATGTCGGATGAATTCAACCGCAAAGCGGCTGAACTTTACGCCGCTCAAGCGAAAGATGTCGATATCATTATTACTACCGCGCTGATTCCAGGAAAACCTGCACCAAAGCTTATCACCAAAGAGATGGTAGATAGCATGAAAGCGGGCAGTGTGATTGTCGATCTGGCGGCAGCGAATGGCGGCAACTGTGAATACACAGTCAAAGATCAGGTTATTACCACAGACAACGGCGTTAAAGTGATCGGTTATACCGATATGGTAGGGCGTCTGCCGACCCAATCATCGCAACTGTATGCAACAAACCTAGTTAACTTGCTAAAACTACTCTGCAAAGAAAAAGACGGCAATATCGACATCAACTTCGAAGATGTTGTGCTGCGTGGCGTCACCGTAGTTAAAGCCGGCGAGATTACTTGGCCAGCGCCGCCTATTCAGGTATCCGCACAGCCTCAGCAAAAAGCCAAAGTGCAACCGACTAAAGCGCAGAAGAAAGAGCCAGAGCCGACTTCTCCTGTTAAAAAACTGGTTGGTTTAGCCGTGGGTGTCGGTCTGTTTGCGTGGGTAGCTTCTGTCGCACCTGCCGCATTCTTAGGACACTTTACTGTGTTTGTCCTGGCCTGCGTCGTGGGTTACTACGTGGTATGGAATGTAACTCATGCTCTTCACACACCTTTAATGTCAGTGACTAACGCGATTTCTGGCATCATTGTAGTAGGGGCATTATTACAAATTGGTCAAGGCAGCGGTATTGTGACTTTCTTGGCTTTCATCGCCGTCTTAATTGCAAGCATCAACATCTTTGGTGGCTTTACCGTTACCAAACGTATGCTTGAAATGTTCCGTAAAAACTAAAGGAGTACGCAATGTCTGCAGGATTGGTACAAGCAGCGTACATTGTTGCTGCCGTGTTTTTCATAATGAGTTTGGCGGGTTTATCAAAACAAGAGTCAGCTCGTATGGGTAACTACTATGGTATTGCTGGTATGGCAATGGCCTTACTGGCAACCATTTTTAGCCCCAACGCTGAAGGTCTAGCATGGGTTTTACTGGCTATGGTGATCGGTGGCGGTATTGGTATTCATTACGCAAAGAAAGTGGAAATGACGGAAATGCCAGAGCTGGTTGCAATACTGCACAGCTTTGTGGGTATGGCCGCGGTACTAGTAGGTTTTAACAGCTACATTGATGCCCCTGAGGCCGCTACCCACGCGGAACATGTGATCCACTTGGTTGAAGTATTTCTCGGTATTTTTATCGGTGCCGTGACCTTTACTGGTTCTATTGTTGCGTTTGGTAAACTGCGTGGCATCATCAAGTCCACACCACTTAATCTTCCTCACAAACACAAACTCAATCTGGCGGCATTAGTCGTTTCAGGCTTATTGCTGATCCACTTTGTGAATGTCGATGGTAGTGTGTTTGCGCTGATTGTGATGACGTTAATCGCTTTTGCTTTTGGTTATCACTTGGTTGCGTCGATCGGTGGCGCAGATATGCCAGTGGTCGTGTCTATGCTTAACTCCTATTCTGGTTGGGCTGCGGCAGCGGCGGGTTTCATGTTAGCTAATGATCTATTGATTGTGACTGGTGCGTTGGTTGGTTCATCGGGTGCAATTCTGTCTTACATCATGTGTAAGGCGATGAACCGCTCATTCATTAGTGTGATTGCTGGCGGTTTTGGCCAAGAAGTCGTGATCAGTAGCGATGAAGAGCAGGGCGAGCATCGTGAAACCAGCGCTGAAGAAGTGGCTGAAATGCTGAAAAACTCGAAGTCAGTCATCATCACACCGGGATACGGTATGGCGGTCGCGCAAGCGCAATATCCCGTCTATGAAATTACTGAAAAACTTAGAGCCCAAGGTGTTACGGTACGATTTGGTATTCACCCAGTCGCTGGGCGTTTGCCAGGTCATATGAACGTACTCCTCGCTGAAGCGAAAGTACCTTATGACATCGTATTGGAGATGGATGAAATCAACGATGATTTCTCTGATACCGATACTGTACTGGTTATTGGCGCTAACGATACCGTAAACCCTGCGGCACTTGAGGATCCCAATAGCCCAATTGCGGGGATGCCAGTACTAGAAGTATGGAACGCGAAAAACGTTATCGTCTTTAAGCGTTCAATGAATACAGGCTACGCAGGCGTGCAGAACCCCTTATTCTTTAAAGAGAACACCATGATGTTGTTTGGTGATGCAAAAGAGAGTGTCGACTCGATAGCCAAAGCTCTATAAAATCGACGCCGTTAAGAAGCCAGCATAATGCTGGCTTCTTTGTTTTGTAGACTGTCATTATTGACATCAATATAACACTCGAATATCTCTTTACCGGATAATGCGTTATAGTTTTTGCATGTTAGAAAAAACCAATATTCCCTTGATAAGAGCGCTTAATCTCACCTTGGTAAGCTTATGTTTTGCCATGTTACCGAATCCAGTTCACGCCGATTCGCTTCCTGAGCGCATCGACTTGTTTGTTTCGCTCTTTGATTATAATTCTGCGACGACGTCTTACGATATCCGATCGATTCAAACCGATTTCCCCACGCGCTTATTAACTCCAGATAGCATGTTGCCGCAAACGTCTGAATATCCGCTTAAAGATATTCAACTGCTTTATAAATTGGCACAAAGTTGTACAGGCAAGTTGCCGTTAAGCCCATTGATCACTGAACCTTTGGTGTTTACTCGTTCACTCTGTAAAGGCTCCAGCTTGTCACCACGCTGGTTTGCCCGCAGTGGTTTGATTCATCCTGGCGGTGGAACTTACGCATTTCGCTATGCGGAAAAATACCCAGCCCAGTTTGCTAACTTGCTGCCTTACATGCACATCCAAGAGCGTCCCAATGCCGCAGAGGGAACCTTGCTGTACCACTTACAAAATATGGGTGAAGATGCGATCAATGCTTTGGTGTCTGGTGCATCCATGTTTGGCTCCGGTAGTGATTTATGGTTAAGAAAAGGGGATATCTACTACCTTTTTAATGAAGAAACGTGGTTAACCAATGCCAATAAAGCTGGGTTAAGCTATAGCTTGCTATCAGCAGATAACACCTGCTTTATTCAGCGTGGCAACATCTGTTGGGATGTGGAAGATCATTCAGATCTTTTACGAACTAGCATGATCATTCTTGTTATTGCCAATATCTTCCTTGTGCTTGGTTGGTCTGGGTATCGTTGGAATTCAAAACGACAAGAAATGCGTAGCCGGATGCTCATTTTGCAAATTCTCACCCATGAACTGCGAACCCCAATCGCGAGCTTGTCACTCACCGTTGAAGGCTTTCGACGTGAGTTTGAGCATTTGCCCGAATCTCTGTACGATGAGTTTCGTCGATTGTGTGAAGATTCCCGACGATTGCGCCAACTCGCCGAAGCGAGTAAAGACTATTTGCAGTCTGACAGTAAACCACTCGCATCAGATTGGGTTCCTTCGGTGGAGGAGTGGCTACAATATAAAGTCGAAGAAGAATTTAGTGGTAATGTGACTCTGAAACTTAATCAAGATATCGCTGCCAAACTCAATGTTTATTGGCTTGGAACTTGTGTGGATAATTTATTGCGTAACGCTGTCAAATACGGCGTTGCACCTGTCACTCTCGAAGTGATAACACAAACTAACTTAGTCACTTTCAAAGTGACCGACCAAGGCTCGTTGACTCACCGTGATTGGCGTCATTTACGCAAACCATTTGTGAGCAAAAGCGGTTTAGGCCTTGGATTGACCATTGTCGAATCAATGGTGGGACGAATGGGCGGAAAAATGTCACTCGAAGGCCCACCGACAACTTTTATTTTGGAGATACCTTGTGAAACAGACACTGCTTCTCGTTGAAGATGATAAAAACCTCGCTGACGGTCTACTCGTCAGTTTAGAGCAAGCCGGTTATGACTGTTTACATGCAGAAACGATCGCAGATGTGAAACAGCATTGGGACAAGGCGGATCTCGTTATCCTTGATCGCCAACTGCCTGATGGTGATTCTGTACAGCATCTAATGGATTGGAAAAAACTTAAAGATATCCCAGTGATTCTTTTAACTGCATTGGTCACAGTAAAAGACAAAGTGACTGGCCTTGATGCAGGCGCAAACGACTATCTCACTAAACCTTTTGCAGAAGCTGAGCTGTTTGCACGTATCCGCGCACAGCTGCGCTCACCAGATAGTGGGCAAGATGACAGTAAAGTGGTGACGTCTAACTTAACAATTGATAAAGCGACTCGTGAAGTTTTCTTCAATGGCGAATCGATCACCCTAACTCGAACCGAGTTTGATTTACTGCTCTTTTTAGCGAGTAATTTAGGCCGAGTATTTACTCGCGATGAATTACTGGATCACGTATGGGGATATAACCATTTCCCGACGACGCGTACCGTAGATACTCACGTTTTGCAGCTGCGCCAAAAGTTGCCTGGGCTTGAAATTGAAACGCTACGCGGTGTTGGTTACAAAATGAAAGCGTGATCATGGTTAAGCCAAATCCTCTTTTATGGTTAACAGGCATGCTACTCAGCACGCCTGCTTTTGCTGATCCAACGGGGTGGTTTGAAAAGAACACCCCGCTAACTCAAGCTCATCAACATCTCTTAAACAATGATTTAGCAAGTATGTTCAGCTCATTGGTGGAAGTGTGGCAGCTTGAAAAAAATAAAAACCTGAAAACACATCTGAACAATTTATTGATTCAGTCTTTAAGCGTGGATTGCGGTCGAGGGCTAGATAACAAACCATTTCCAGATTGGATTCAGGGAGTGACCATTCGACGAGTTGATGTGCAAAGCCCTGGACGAGATGCTTATCAAGTTGCGATTGATACCAAAACCAAAGTTCCTATTACCGATATTCGTCTAACCAAATGGGTGGATAAAGTCGTCTCTACCGACAGTTCGCTTACCAATAGAAGCGACAGTGTCACAACAAACATTTATACCTATGCTCAACGCTATAATTTGACCAACCCATTGAGTGCAGGGTTGTATCGCATCGATATTACCGCCGCAGATCAGGAATCATGGAGTGCATGGGTCATTTTTGGCGACACGATAGCCAAGCAAGTAGTGCGTTGGACATCAAAAGATGAGTGGCAGATTCAGAAGACCGAATTGCTTAATTCACACTGTCCGTTACCGAAATTATCTATTTCAGTCTTTGATCATATTGATGGTAACTATAAACAGATTTGGAGTGAGAGTTATGAATCGGATTACCCAACCACGTTAGATAACGTTTCGTTACCGTCAGATCGTTACATTGTCACAGTTTCTATGATTCACCAACGTTGGCAAGGACCGCTAGCTATTGAACAATCTCAAGTTATTAGCAAAACCTATGATGTTAATGTAGAGGAATAACTGAAGATATTGGACAATATGCCGCTATAAAATAAAAAGGACGAATAGGCTTATATCATTATGAAAAGAATTTCTCTTTCTGTTGGTTTTTCATTAGTTCTCACATCTCCGCTCGCCTTCAGTGCAAATTATGCAGTTGAAGCACGCGGAGATGCTATGGGCGGTGTCGGGGTTGTATCAGGTAACTTTCTCACTGGCCCTTTTTACAACCCAGCTCTGGTAGCCATTTATCGCCGTAATGATGACGCAGGTATGATTTTACCGAGTATTGGTTTGTCTTATAACGATCCCAATGACCTCATTACTGATTTGGATAAGGTGTCTGACATCATCAACCAAAGCTCTAAAGGTGATTACAGCAATATTGGCGAATTAAATAAGAGCCTAACCGCAATGCAAGGGGACGTACTGAATGCCGAACTCGGCGGTGTAGTAGCTTTTGCCATTCCTAACCAATTTATTTCTGCTAACGTTTTTGGTAAAGCCTACACTGAATCTTTTGTTTCACCGATTATTGATAGCCGTGTCTGTGCGGATGATCTTTGTGAGCTAGAGCGCGCAAAAGCGAGTTCGGTAAATGCCGTTTCTGTCGGAGTTACTGAACTCGGTATTACTTTAGCCAAATACCAAACTTTCCTTGGGCAGCATATCGCTTTTGGTATTACACCGAAGTTGCAACGAGTGTATACCTATGTCTACGAAGCAAGTCTAAATAGCTATGATATAAAGGACCTCCGTGATAATGGAAACGGAGAAACCATTTTCAACATGGATGCTGGTGCATTATGGTTCTACGGCCCAATCCGCATTGGTTTTGCTGCAAACAACCTAATTTCTCGCGAAATCAAAACCAAAACGATCACTTCTGCCGTCTCAGGCAATCCTATCTCATACTCATACGATATGAAACCGCAGTACACGGTGGGGGCAGGGATTGTTGCTGATTACTTCACGCTAAGCGTGGACTACGACCTTAATGAAGAAGAGCGCTACAAAGATTTCAAAGACAACACACAAATGATCCGCGTCGGTGGCGAGATCGATATCATGCGTCAGTTAAAATTGAGGGCAGGGTACAACAAAAACCTCGCGTACGATAATACTGAAGGAACGGTTACGGCTGGTATTGGCTTGTCGCCATTGAATCTCTTCCAATTGGATCTTGGTGCAAGTTATACCAATGAAAATGCTATGGGTGCCTATATCAACTTTCTTGCGAGTTATTAAGCATCTCTTTATAGTGTGGCTCCTTTAAGGAGCCTTATTTATGTTTGATGATCTACCCACATTAACTCACGCTGAACAGCAAGTCGCCGTAGAGAAAATTCAAAAACTGATGGCAGAAGGCATCAGTACCGGAGAGGCAATCAAGATTGTTGCCCAGCAAATCCGAGAGGATAAAAAAGCGCAAAACCAAGGCACTCATTGAGTGCCTTTTTTATTGTCATCCCTA
>NZ_WPDC01000127.1:0-6587 GCF_035615595.1 Vibrio sp. R-1
ACCATAGAACAATATTCATACAGATTCAGAGGTTGGCATGTTTTTGGCTCGGCAATCCCGAAGATGGATAGTTTACCTATCGATTCTCGCCATCGCTTTCGTAGCGTGGCGATGGCTGACTCCTTTGGCAACCGCGATTAGCGTTAACTCCAATGCTGCTCCAATCAAAATAGCGGTATCACAAACACCTCTTTCTTCCCCTTTTTATCTTGCTGATCAACTGGGCTTTTTTAAGCAGCAGGGGATTGATGTTGAGCTCGTGGCATGCAGTGGTGGAGTGCAATGCAGCCAAGCCTTGTTTCAAGGGGAGGTGAGTTATGCGACGGCGTCAGAATCTGTGGCAATGTTTAGCAGCTTCGAGCGTCAGGATTTTCTTATTCTTGCTAGCTTTGTGCAATCAGATAACGATTTGAAGCTCCTTGCATTAGAAAGCGAGACGATTCGCTCGGTTGCGGATTTACACAACAAACGTGTCGGTATGATCAGAGCGAGCGCCAGTGAGTTCTATTTTGATTCATTACTTTTGGCCAATAACTTGAAAGGTATTCCAATCGATAAAGTGTATGGCACTGCGGATCAGCTTTATCAGCAGTTATTTGATAAACAGCTGGATGCCATTTCGATTTGGGAGCCTTGGGGATACAAAATTGGGGTTGCTGCGGAATCGAAAGTGACCAATCTGAGTTTGCCGGGCATTTACACCTTATCGTTTAATTTATTAACCATGAAACCGACGACGGAAGAAGAAAAGCAACGCAGTCTTGCGATTTTAAAAGCCCTGAAGCAAGCGATTGATTGGATTCATCAAAACCCAGAACGCACTCGATACCGAGTGGCAGGTGTGTTGAATATTGATGAAAAACAGCTGAGATGGTCATGGCAAGATTATTCATTTCGTCTCTCGCTCGGTAATACTTTATTAACAAACTTACAACTTCAGGGACGCTGGGCATTAGAAAACAAGTTAGTGCATGGTCAATTGCCCGATTATCGGCAATTAATGGCTGACGACCTGTTGAGCGAAGCGGTGAAAAACGATGGAGGCCAGCCTTGATCAACTCATTAAACCGCAAAATGACGTTACTGTTTATTGCATCACTGCTGTTAGTTGGTTTTATTGCTTTCTCATTACTGAACTTAGATCAGCGGCAGCAGCAAACCAATGCTGAGCTGG
This sequence comes from Vibrio sp. R-1, assembly GCF_035615595.1. Classification (NCBI taxonomy): domain Bacteria; kingdom Pseudomonadati; phylum Pseudomonadota; class Gammaproteobacteria; order Vibrionales; family Vibrionaceae; genus Vibrio; species Vibrio sp. R-1. The sequence continues at coordinate 1,175 of NZ_WPDC01000127.1, forward strand.
ATACGATTTTGGAAATCCAAAACAGCATTGCCATGTTGCGTAGCCAGCTCTGGGTCTTTCTGCAATACAACGATGCTCATAGCTTAGAGCAGGTTTATCGTGCGCAGCAGGTTTTGGCTGGGCAGCTCGAGATGGAAACGGTCTTTGGCCAACACTTAGCTGGCATCCAAAGAATGAATAACAGTTTAGCCGGGCTACTAGAACAAGAGCGCTACATGGCCGAAGAATCGGGCATTACTAAGTTGGTCGATGGCATCGGAACTTATGAGCTACTTCACTCTCGATACAATATTTTGGTGCAAAACATGAATGAGGAGCTGGCCTATTTTCAGCGTCAAGTCATGGAAGAGAGCATTAATAATCAACGCTATTTATTGTTAACCACCATGGCGCACTTACTGCTCTTCTCTTCGGTTGTCTGTGGTATCGCGCTGGTGGTGTTACGCCGTTTCCGACATGGATGTAAAACTCTCCAAGAAGGGATTGAACAAATGGCGAAAGGGGATCTCGCCAGCCGAATTTCCACTCAAAATAATGAACAAGAGTTTGTTCAATTAACTCAGTTTTTCAATCAAATGAAGGCTTCGCTGCAAAGCACAACCGTTACCAAAGATGAGTTACAAGCGGAAGTGGCAAGAAAAACCGCCAAATTAGAGCGTCAAAAAGCGGAATTACGTTTCTTGTCAGAAAGAGATTCATTGACAGGTATTTTGAACCGCCGTGCCTTTAAACAGCAGCTTAGTCACGCGTTAATTAAAGCGAAGCGCTCAAACATGAAGCTGGCTTTACTGTTTTTTGACTTAGATAAATTTAAAGAAATCAATGACACCAAAGGGCATGAAGTAGGTGATCTTGTCTTGCAAGAAATCGCTCAACGGCTCAAAGGGTCGATACGAGAATCGGATTTTTGTGGGCGCTTAGGGGGGGATGAATTTGTGGTATGCCTAGATCTGCTGCAGGATCACAGTGGCGTTATCAATAAGGCTTATCAGATGCTAGAAAAACTACAAAAGCCGCTTCAACTTAACCAAGAGAGCTTAGAGATTGGGGTGAGTATTGGTGTCGCCTTATATCCAGAGCAAGCGACCCAAGTACCTGAATTATTGCGTATTGCTGATGAGGCGATGTACACCGCAAAACATCAATCCGGCAATACGGTGTATTGCGCCCACCAAGATAAGCACGATCACACCAGTTTAGTGAGCTGATGCACAAAGGCCGCAGCAACGGGATCAGAATTTGGTTGCTGCGGTTTCTGTCATGACGATGAGTAGCGCGCGTTTTTGGACGCTGCGGGTCTCGCGTGAAAAGGTTTTGTGGGATTCGGTTTACGTCGAGCGGCAAATTTTGCGGGTTTATGCTGTGATTGTCTCTGCTCGGCGGCTTTCTTTGCCGCCACATTTTCGACGACAAAATAGGGGTCTTCGTAGTGTTCGGCTGGGCCAAATTCTTGTTTGACCAAGCGATTCCACAATCCACGGTCAAAGCCTTGTTCAGGAATGGCAGGGTAGAGTGTCTCAATTTCTTCTTGAGCATAATTCAAGAATGCGGCTTTTTGGGTTTGATTAAAGCGCTGCGCAACCGTGTTATGTTTTTTGATCCACACTATTTTAAATTGACGCAATTCTGCTTCTGCCTGCTCCAAGGGTAAACGAGACAGATAAATGCGCTTATAAGACACTTTTCTATCGATCATAGTGCGCATTGCGGTTTGAATATAATCACCGTGATGAGTAATCGAAATGTCGTCCGGATCAAACAGATTGACGCACCAACCCTTAGGCAGAAATTCGTCTTGTTGATATTGATGATTGCGTGCGACCAGTGCTTGATGGAGCACTAAATCAGACTTACCTCGAAAAGTTTGCTGCCATTTGGCAATGCGCACTTGGATTGACCCTGGCAAACGAAAAACATGTGTAAATTTATCTTGTTCCATTGGCTTATTTGCAACCTGAGCTTGTATACCCAGCCTATATGATTGCGAAAGAGTGGAAGATCGAAGGATATCCGCTTTTCCGCAACGTTAGGGTATCTGGGCATAGAATCTATGTTTTATTGATACCTCGATTTCCTGCATAGGGGAGGCTATTCACGAAAATCGAAATTAAGCAAAAGAGCAAACTGTCACAGCAGTTACTAACCAACGACGCGAGTCTACTTGTCTTTAATAAGACTATAGTTTTGTTTGGGAGGCGAATTCTACACCCGTTCAGGTCGTTAATGCGAGCTTAAGTTGTTAGATAATTTATATTTTAGTAGTTATTTGGGGAGAAGAGCGCCAAAATGTTGTTTAAGTTGATTTTATTTTTGTGCATTCAGGACGACCAAGCATGATGGATCTTTCGTTTTTAGAAATTGCCACGGTGATTAATAACATCGCATGCAGTGCAATAGCCGCGCTCTTTCTTTATATGTTAAGAAGCAAGCTGATTGAACATAAATTGGATACGGCCACTTGGTTTGTGCTGCTGTTTTTGGCTTACGGCTTGGCTTATACCACCTCTTCGCTGCGTTTTATTTTACCGATGGGATTTGCCATCTTTGTCAATAACTTGCTCTATCAACTTGGCGGTTATTGCATGCTATTTGCCGTATTGCGCTGGTATCAAAAGCCGATCAAAAGTGGCTTATACCTACTGATGATGGCGCACTCCTTGTCGTTTGCTTTGTTATTATATCTCTTGTTCCGTTTGAATCCTGAAGATATAGGACTGCGCATCTTGATTGCTTCGTTAAGCTTGTCTTCGGTGTATCTGATTTCTGCAATCGTTGCGGCAAAAAATGGTCAGCGTGGGCGGCCAGAGCAAACCCTTTTCGCTGTTGTATTGGCAGTGATGATGGTCATGCTCTATGTTCCTTTCGTCGCTTATCAAACTTTACCTTTGTTGGCGGTATTTCGCGCCTCGACCATAGTGGTACAGAACCTGTTCTTTTTTATCATTCTTGGCACCATGCTAATGCTGTTTTTGTTCGAGGAAATAGAATGGCATCGCTTACGCTCTATTCAAGATGAACTGACAGGCGCGTTTAACCGTCGTCATTTTAAAGAGCAAGTACAGCAAAAATTGAAGCAGTCTAAGCAGAAATCTATGGTGGCTTTAGTCGATATTGACCATTTCAAGCAGATCAATGATTCCTATGGACATGATATTGGTGATTCAGTGATCACTTATGTGGTTCGCCATTTAGAGTCACTGGCATTAACGGAATGCTTGGTCGCTCGATATGGCGGTGAAGAGTTCGCGATCTTTGCCCGTGAAAATGATTTTGAGCGAGTATCGCAAGCTCTTGATTCGGTACGTGATGCGATTTCGGTAGGTTTTCATGTTGAACAGCAACCACTCAAAGTATCGGTCAGTATCGGCGCGGTGATTTTCGAAAGTTCACATGAATATGGCGAAGTATTACGCCAAGCGGATAAGGCGTTATACCAAGCGAAGCAACAAGGACGAAACCGAATCATGCTGCAAGACGTGAGCGCGAGTTAACTCAGATTGTTTATAGGATGGGAGCCTAACGGCTCCTATATTTCAATACCTGCAACTCCCTGTAGTTTTGGTATATCTGCTACTTCACGTTGCTTGGCCTTGTCCCTCTGACTCAGTGAGCCAGCAAAATCAACCCGTTGGGTAAGCTTTCTCCAAAGGCGCGTTGAGTTTCCGCTGCATCCAGTTCGACTACTTCACTAACCAGATTAATCCATGAATCGGCCACGCGACTCTGCTTGAGCTTATCCAACACTTGTGTGCGCCATTCTTCCGATATATCGCGAGTGCGATCCGCCGTTTTGCGACACATCATCACAGTGGCAAAAGCGCACATTGGCTCTTGTTGCCAGTCTTGCTCTAAGAGCTTAGGAAGCCACTGCTGGATCTGCTCTTTGGGCAGACAGGTATGCAGGCTGCCGTAAAAAGGTGTGCGAGCGGCCAATCGTCCTAATGCCCACCAATGCGCTTGTTGATACTGAGTATGGTTGAGTGCCTTATTTAAAAACCAAGTGGCGAGTAGAGTTTTGTCTTCCACCTGCAAATGCTCTAAAGAGGCGGCGAGACGCACCATGGCTTCATAGCCTTTCTCTTGGGCTTCTTTAGTTGAAGCAGGCGTTCGCATTGCTCCGGGATGGAGATACTTGGCGATATCTGCCAGCAAGGTTTCTTGCTGTTCTTGATTCAAACCTCCAGCAACACGACGCCAGAATACCCACCAATCTGTCCAACCTTGCGTATTGGCAAACTGAATACCTTGTTGGTACAGCGTCCAAATTTGTTCAATCCGCCAACCATCAGTGGCATCACCAAAACCGGGACGTAAGCAGAAGCCTGCCAGACGTAGCCAGTTTTTTTCATGGGGCTCTGAACGGCGACGGCGCTTACGGCCAAGGGCAAGCGTGTCAAATAGGCTGCGTAAGGTGGAAAAATCCCACGTTTCCCGTTTACCTAAGCGTTTTTCTAGCTCTTTGGTCAGCGTTTTGATCGCTTGTTGGTCAGCACTGGTTTTGTTGGCGCTGTAGATTTTGCTGATGAGATCTTTCGCCTCTTGTAACTTAGGAGAAGTAGCGACGCTGTCCTCCAGTTCTCCGGCTTGGGTTACGCTGTGACGAATATCAAATTCAACTTGCCAGCGCTGCTTTTCATCATTGGGATTGACACACACGATTTGCAGAGTGCCCACCTCGGTTAATTGGCAGGCCAATTGCACTTCTACGCGCTGCTTTTGGTTGGCGGCAAGCTCGGTGGGGTCGAGTGCGGGTAAAGTAACAATATAAGGCGGCAAGGGCTGAAACTTATCGGTATCAATGGTAAACAGAGCGCCATTTTGTACCCGTTGCTCTTGTGTGATGTGCTCGTGCGTCGAGGTTAACAAATTAAAGCGCACCGGTTCACCGACCGTGAGAGCAAAGCGGCGGCTGGTTAAACGAATTTCTTGTCCTTCTTCACTGCCTTTGGCGAGCAGACATAAGGCTTTGCCGAGTTTATTTTTTTCTTGTAGATGAAGGAAATAAGAGCGCGCTGCGCCACCACCAATTTTGAGCTGCGCACCGCGTCTTGCTTTGGCATAAGCCACAGCGCCTAATGCCACAGACCAGTCTGGGTGCGGGTTATCAAGTAGGGTGATTGGTCGGCCTAACCAGTCACTCAGTAACGCGATGAGTCTTTGCGTGATGAGCGAACTATTAAAGACGCCACCGTTGAGTAATAACGCTGTCGGCAACAGGTCGGTGGACACTGTATTGGGCTCTGTATTGGGATCGGAGGGCACCACGCCTTGATGATGGCTCAAAAACTCAGCGATATGTTTACTGACCGCAGGGTCAGACGCATAAGGCAAGCCAAACTCCACGACGGCACTGCGGCGTTTCTCTGGTCGTACGTCACGCTGGGTCAGTGGAAAAAATCCATCAAGCGCAATC
>NZ_WPDC01000128.1:0-6513 GCF_035615595.1 Vibrio sp. R-1
CTTGTTTTTTGAGTGTTACAAGCTGGTTTGATGCTCTGCAATCAGCAGAGACATCTGCTCATCGGCCCGCTCTTGCGCGCTCACAAAATCTTCCCCAGCCGCAAACGGCGTCACTACCTCGTAGTAGCACTTGAGCTTAGGTTCAGTACCCGATGGACGCACAATCACGCGAGCGCCACCGTCCAGATGGTAAATGAGCACATCACTGGTTGGCAGGGTAATCGTTTCGGTTTTGCCATCGGCAAAGGTGCGGCGTGCCAGTTTAAAATCTTCCACAATGAGCACTTTACGCCCTGCAATGTCCGTTGGTGGCGTGGCGCGCAATTTATCGCCCACCGGTGGCGAGTTCGGAGCCAGCGCAATGCTGCGCTGCGCATTCACGTGCAGGCCATGCTGGCGATACAGGGCTTCAAGCTGATCCCATACCGTTTTGCCTTGTGCATTAAGCTCTGCCGCCAGTTGAGCAAATGCGACTAGAGCAGAAAGGCCATCCTTATCCCACACTGTGCTACCAATGGTGTATCCCAAGGCTTCTTCATAAGCGAACAGGAATTGGTGCTGCTCGGTTTGCTCTTGCATCGCCACGTTGGTCAACCATTTAAAACCAGTGAGGGTTTGGTAATAACGCGCGCCATGAGCCGCGGCGATTTTACTGAGCAAGCTGGAAGAGACGATGGTGTTGCCGACCAGCTGGCGATGGGCATCGGTTTGCGAGAGCAGATAGTGACCAAACAGTGAGCCGACTTGATCGCCGGTCAGCATTTGATATTCGCCATCGGCTTTACGCGCGGCAACCGCAAAGCGATCTGCATCTGGGTCATTAGCACACGCAAGCTGAGCGCCGACTTTTTTGGCCAGTGCCATCACCATATCCATCGCGCCCGCTTCTTCAGGGTTCGGGAAGTTGACGGTTGGGAATGTGCCATCCGGCTCGCGCTGTTCCTTCACGCTGCTAACGTGAGTAAAACCGACATCGGCGAGTAAGGTTTCTGCCATATTGGCACCCACTCCATGCATCGCGGTATAAGCCAAGCTTAGCGCTTGCGGCTTAGTGTGATGTTGCAACAGTGGGCTTGCTCCAATGGTTTTACGGTAAGTTTGGTAATACTCATCACGCAGCCAATGCAGCAGGCCTTGTTGCTCTGCCTGTTTAAGGGCGAGGTAAGGGATCGCTTGCTGCGCCGCTTGGTCAATACAAGCCGCAATGCCTGCATCATGCGGCGGAATAATTTGCGCGCCGTTTTCCCAATACACTTTAAATCCGTTGTATTCCGGCGGGTTGTGGCTTGCGGTTACTACAACTGCGGCGGCCGCATTGAAATGGCGTACGCCGAAAGCCACGATAGGGGTCGCCGCGACTTGGTAGGTCAAATAGGTTTTGATGCCGAGTGAAGTCAGCACGCTGGCGGTATCGTGAGCAAACTGCTTTGAATCTGGGCGGCCATCGTAACCAATCACTACGCCGCGGCTTTTGGCATCGGGTAATTGAGCAATCAAGTAATGCCCCAGACCCGCCGCCGTTTCTTGGATCACTAAACGGTTCATTCGGTTAGGGCCACAGCCGACTTTGCCACGCAAACCCGCAGTACCAAATTCAAGGCGTGATTGAAAGCGCTCGGCAATCTGCGCGTCTTGCTGAGTATCGATCAACTGTTGCAGTTCTTGACGAGTTTTAGGATCCGGATCTCTGGCCAACCAGTGTGTGACTTGTGAATTCATGGGGTCACCTTTATCTATTGAGGTTTTGAAGTTTGAGTCTAATTGATATTTATTCTCAAAAATATCGAAGCAATCGCTAAACTGGCTTTACTTCGATACCGTCTTTCATCGTTCAACGGCTTAAATGGCGTAAGCTGCGCTTCTCTACTTGCTTAAACAGCATAGACAGGGATAAGCAAAGCACCAGATAGGCTGCGCCGACAATCAGCCAAATCTCAAAAATTAGTCCAGATGAGTTGGCGATTTCGCTGCCGACAAAGGTCAGTTCTTGAATCGAAATCAGCGAGATGATCGACGTATCTTTGATGAGGGATATCGTCTGCCCTGCCAGCGCTGGGGTAATGGCGGTCAGTACTTGTGGGGCAATCACATAGCGGTATTTGACCCACGTTGGCAAGCCAAGTGAATCCGCAGCTTCCCATTGTCCTTGCGGGATGTTGGCGAGCCCAGCACGCACGATTTCCGCAATGTAAGCAGAAGAGAGCAGCCCGATACACAACACGCCGGACAACAAGTTTTCCCACAAGCGGGCAGGGCCAAACAGCCAAGTGATCAGCGGGTGAACTTCCGCTGTATGGTCGCGCAGTAGCTCATCCAAACCCAGTAGCGGGATGAGTTGATTGGAGATGAAAAAATAGAAGATAAACACAAACACCAGTGGTGGAATATTGCGTACTAGCTGCACAAATGCGTTAGCGGGTAAACGCACAAACCACGCCTTTTGGCTGCGCGCGATGCCGATCAATGACCCTAACACTAAAGCCAGTACCATGCCCCACAAGCTTAAACGTAACGTTGCGCCTAAGCCTTGTAAGAAGTAGGGTAAGCTGCCATCGGCACGCGGCGTGAAAATTAGCGTCCACGCTTCACGCCAATGCCACTGATAGTGAATGCCTACTTCCGAACGGTAATAGAGCCAGCCGATGAGGCTGGCGATTGCGAGCAGTAATCCGCCATCCAGCAAAGTAAAACGATAGCCTGAGGAGGATTTTGCGCCATAGTTATTCATTTACTGACCTGAGGCGATCTGATCTTGCCAATCTAAAGTGGAGAACCAGTATTCGTAACGCGCTTGCAGCCAGCCATCAGCAGTGCGGTCCGCAATCCATTGTTCAAAAAAGGCTTTCTTATCTTCTTCCCCTAAACGCACTGCAAACGCTTCATTGCCTTTACTTAAACGCTCACTGAAAGGAAGGAACAGCGAATCACTGTGTTTGATGCTTTCATGCTCGGGTTTTGGGCTTGAAGCAATCACTGCATGCGCGTTGCCGTTGATCACTTCTTGGAAAGCTTGGGCATCGTCATCAAATTGCAGCACGCTGGCTTTCGGGAAGGTTTCACGCGCCACTTGCACGGTAAAAGCACCTCGGCGAGCCGCGATTTTTACGTTGCGCTTGTTAAAATCTTCCAACTTGGAAAAGCCTTCAGCGAGCTTTTTATTGGCAGCGAGTTGCACACCAGAGTGAGAGTAGGGTGCAGTAAACAGCACACTTTTGGAACGCTCAGGCGTGACCGACATTCCGCCGATGATCACATCAAATTTTTTGGCCAGCAGCGCGGGAATAATGCCATCCCATGCGGTCGGCACAAATTCCACTTGCCAACCTGAGTCGGCGGCTAAGCGTTTAGCAACATCAATCTCAAAGCCAATCAGCTCACCCTGCTTATCGCGCATCGCCCAAGGTACAAAGGTCGACATACCCACGCGCAGCGTGCCGCGCTCTTTAATCGCATCAAGATTGGGTGTGTCGCTCGCCACTGCTGGCAAAGTGAAAGCCAGACCCAACAAGCCCGTAAGTAAGGTTTTAACGCTGAATCGACCTAAACGTTGTCCGAATAATTGCATAAGAGTTCCCTTTTTATTTAGCGCATTTTTATTTCGCGCATTTTTTCGCGTTATGGTGAGCGCCACTGCGCGCCCAGTTTATGTTCTAGCCAAGCTGATAACGCTGATAGAGTCAGGGTTAACAACAGATAGATCGCCGCGACGCTGAACCAGATCTCAAACGGCATCGCGGTTTCCGAAACGATATTTCGCCCCTGAGTGGTGAGATCAAAAATCGCCATCACACTGACAATAGACGAGTTTTTAATCAGCGACACCATCTCATTGGTCAGTGGAGGTAATGTACGTTGCAGAAGTTGCGGCAGGATCACATCGTAAAAGGTAAAAAAGCGCGATAAGCCGAGCGAGCGTGCCGCTTCATACTGGCCTTGCGCAATGCTGTTTAACCCGCCGCGAAATACCTCTGCGGTATACGCGCCTTGAAACAGCGCGAGGGCTAGCACTGCGGTGGCAAAACGGTCGAGCCCAATCACAGGACCGAACACAAAGTAGAGGAGGTAAATTTGCACCAAAAGCGGCGTGTTGCGCACTACCGCGATGTATCCGGTGCCTAAAGCGCGCCCGACCAGTGAGTGTGACTGACGCAGCAAAGCGGTGGTTAAACCCAGAGCCAAAGTGAAAATCAAACTGATCCCAGTCAACTGCAAAGTGACCAACAGGCCGTGCAGCAAATCACCTGCCCACCATTCGCCGTCTTCAAAAATCAACACATACTCAGGCACGCGGTGCCACTGCCATGTATAGCCCATCGCCTCTGCGCCGGAATCGAGTAGCCAGACCAATCCGGCAAACACTAACATTATTTGCAGGGCGGCAAACAGCAGAGGGCGGAAAAAGCGTTTTATCATCAATGGCTCAGGATCTGATTGAGAAATTGTTGGGTACGTGGATGCGTTGGGTTTTGGAACAACTGTTCGGGTGAACCCACTTCGAGAATTTCCCCTTCATCCATGAACATCACGCGGTGCGCGACTTTACGCGCAAAGCCCATTTCATGAGTCACGCACATCATGGTAATGCCATCTTGCGCGAGGTCGACCATCACTTCGAGTACCTCGTTAATGGTTTCAGGATCGAGCGCGGAAGTGGGTTCATCAAATAGCAAAATTTCCGGCTGCATACAGAGAGAGCGAGCAATCGCTACCCGTTGCTGCTGGCCGCCAGAGAGTTGAATCGGGTACTTATGTGCTTGATCGGTGATCTTCACCCGTTGCAGAAAATGATAAGCACGCTCCTTGGCTTCTTGCGCAGAGAGCTTGAGCGTGCGGATGGGCGCGAGGGTGAGATTTTCCAATACGGTTAGATGCGGAAACAGGTTGAAATGCTGAAACACCATGCCGATCTTACCGCTGCGTCGCGTGCGTTCATCTAATTTGGGTAAAACGATAATTTCACCGCTATCAATACTTTCTAAGCCATTTACGGTGCGGATTAGGGTTGATTTTCCGGAGCCGGAAGGACCACAAATCACCACAATCTCTCCTTTATTGACCGTAAGAGAAATCGATTTGAGCGCTTGAAATTGACCGTACCATTTGCTGACTTGGTGAAACTCTATCACTTTCATCTTGTTATCTTTGTGATTCTTATTGCCCTACCTTAGCAACATAAAACTCACAATGCATTAATTGATTCGGTTTTACTGAGCCGTTTTTTGAGTGGCTAAGGCTTACTCAATAGGGTGTAATTTATTATTTACACCTTGTTTTTCCTGTAAAGAAAAGTGGAATCTTGCCTTTATTTAAAAATAGTGCTTGCGATATTTTTCAAGTGCCGATAAGTTACCCGAAGAAACGACAGGTGCAGTGATTACCAAGGCTGGAGCCGTTGACTGGCAAGGTAACCAGAAAGTAAAGGAAGAAGTAACGATGTTTCAAACTGATGATGTAAAAATTAAGAAGATTAAAGAGCTACTGCCACCAGTCGCGGTGTTAGAGAAATTCCCAGCGACCGAAACGGCGTCGTCCACGACGTTTCAAGCGCGCGAAGCGATTCATAATATGCTGCAAGATAAAGACGATCGCTTGTTGGTGGTGATTGGTCCTTGTTCTATTCATGACCCGAAAGCGGCGATTGAATATGGCAAGCGCTTAAAAGCACTGCGTGATGAGCTCAGTGGTCAGTTAGAAATCGTGATGCGCGTATATTTTGAGAAGCCACGTACCACAGTGGGTTGGAAAGGTCTGATCAACGATCCGTATCTCAATGACACTTATGAGATCAATGATGGCCTACGCATGGGGCGTAAATTGCTGCTGGATCTGACCGATATGGGGATGCCGACCGCGAGTGAGTTTCTCGACATGATCACGCCGCAGTACGTGGCGGATTTGATCAGTTGGGGCGCGATCGGAGCACGCACCACGGAATCACAAGTGCATCGTGAATTGGCTTCGGGGCTTTCCTGTCCTGTAGGTTTCAAAAACGGGACGGATGGCAACATTAAAATCGCGTCTGATGCGATTCGCTCTGCTGGTGCTTCTCACCACTTCTTGTCTGTTACCAAGTTTGGTCATTCGGCGATTGTCGAAACCGCAGGTAACCCTGATTGCCATATTATTTTGCGTGGCGGTAAAGAACCCAACTACAGCGCGGCGCACGTGAGCAATATCAAGCAAGAGCTGGAAGTGGCTGGCTTACCACAGAAAGTGATGATTGATTTCAGCCACGCGAACAGTTCTAAGCAGTTCAAACGTCAAATGGTAGTGGCGGAAGATGTTGCGGCGCAGATTGCGCAAGGCGAGCATGCTATCTTCGGGGTGATGATTGAATCGCATCTCGTTGAGGGACGTCAGGATCTGACACCAGGTTGTAACCTGACTTACGGTCAATCCATCACGGATGCGTGTATTGGCTGGGAAGACACCGAAACAGTACTTCGCCAACTGGCTGCTGCGATTGAAGCGCGTCGTCAGCGATAGGCGAACGAAAATAAAAAACCGCCTTTC
>NZ_WPDC01000129.1:0-6258 GCF_035615595.1 Vibrio sp. R-1
AGAAGAACTTGCTATAAGGCAATGCCCATAGGTTTAACACCATCAGTACCGCTAAGCAGCCAAAAGTGAGCTGCATACCGCGCACACGATTAGGAATGGTGGCTTTAAACATCGAATCAGCGTGTAACACCCGCCCTACCACGAAGGCCACGCCGAGTGCGTGAATCCACCACACATTAACGCCATTCATTTCAGCTAAACCGAGTAGGATTAGGAAAATGGGAATGTATTCCGTCGCATTACTCTGCGCACTGCGCGCCCGAACTAAGGCATCCACACCACCATCGGCAAACAGCACCTGATGTTTACGCCGCTGACGAATCACCTGTACGGCTAAATAAATCAACCAGCCGCACAGCACGACGGCATATCCTGTTGTGACCATAACCGTTCCTAAACACGAATATCTAGAATAATGAGTATAGATGAAAGTTTTATAAAAATTTAATCCACCCAATCATCACGGCTAGTAAAACCATCTATGTATACCATTGGTGTCATAGAGCTTATTACTTTTTCAATCTTCTCATTGATCATTTTTACTTCGTCATCAGTCGCTCTATAAGAAGATGATAGTTTATTGTCTCCAGTTAACTGTTTAAAAAGCATAGAATAATAATATCTTTCATGTTCATCCTGACTATTGAAATAATTCTCATATATTTCAAAGGTGGATCCTAAACGAGTCAGTTGTTCCATACGCTTTGTAAATATTTCTTCATCAAGATCAACTTCTAATAGTCTTTTTATTGCTGGTATGTAATTATTATTAGACGCAATTGTTAATAAATCAATAGCCAAATTATACTGTTCTGTTGTTCTGGCTTCGTACTTATCTTTACCCTGTGGACGAGTTAAAATGGTATTTATATAGTCCATTAAGGGTTGGTAATAATGAGCTTGAGAAAAGCGAATCACCTCTTGAATATACTGAGCACGAGTCTCTTTCGATTGGTCTAACTCTTGCTGTTGTAGTAGAAAATATTGAGCACGCAGATCGCCTTGCGCTGCGAGAGGTTTAAAAAGCTCGATGGCTTTTTGAAAATTATCGTCTGTGCAAAGTCGAGCTGAATTCGGATCACTAATTCCTAAGGATTTAACAACCTGACTATCTAATGATCCTGACCCTAAATAAGCACAAGCAAGGCTATTTTTTGCGATAGCTAAAGCTGCGTATGGATTACCCGAGGTTAATGACTTAAAGATTAAATTTGTAACTTCGCGTCTCTTATTATTATCTAAAAGTATCATTTTTGCGTACCACAACATTGCATCAGAATTACCTTCTTCGATTAGAACGAGTAACCCACTCTTTGCTACACTCCATTTCCCATGCTGAATATTGACCAATATGTCATACATCTTATCTCCCGGCTTTACGGTGCTCGAGATATAAGGATCAGCTGATTTTTTATTAATATTTTCGGTAATAAATGGCTGAAATAGGGCAATATCATCTTGTGGGTTAGGCTTACAAGCCACCAGCCCAATCATAATACTCAGCAGCAAGACAAAACGGGTAAGTCGATTAGGATAAGGCTTCATGGATACTCCAATTGATAATAGTTTCGTTCTTTTTCACTAGCTCCAAGTGTGACTCTGTTTCTTGCCATATTTGCACTTTTTGACCGACCACTGGATTTTGTACCAAACCAATCGGGTAAGCAAAATACTGGGTTGGCTTGGGAACTCCAACCAGCAGGCCACTCTGGAATGACTCATCATAACGTGTTAATAGCATGTTTTTACATAACATTTTAGATTCTTGGTCAAACAATCTAATTAAGCGCCCTCTTTCCGCACTACCAAATTCTTTCACAAACCTTGCCAATCTTAGCCACTGGGCTTGATAGGTTTGCCATTCCACCTGATGGTCTTTTTTGCCTGCGGGAAGTTTCCCCATCGCAATCAGAGTTTCTTTCCACTGCCTTTGGTTGGCTTCTTCACCAACGCTCTTATCTGCCGATAGCCACTGCATAATTTGTACAATGGCTTGGGCTTGCAGTTGATTCGCTTTCTGCTTCGTTCTGGATTGGCCTTGAACTAAACTGCTTAAAATATTACAGAGCGTTTCTGGAGGTAATGTCACTATCCATTGGCGCATAACTTCCGTTTTATCTGTATCCGTTATACGTCTTGCTAAAAACGGCGCATATTCTCGGCTCAGTACCTGTTGCTTATAACCCGCTAATGCGGTTACAGGCATCAGTGATACCTGCGCCACACTCAAACCCATACCGAGCACAAGCGTCATTAAGCTATTCAGTTCATTAAAACTATCATTAATGCCATTGGCATCCGCCTCTCCAAAAATCGCTAAGCGGCGGAAATGACTCTGTTTTAACACGCCAAGTAAACAACCAATAAACTCATCAGCAGCGTTAGCATCAATATTAATCGCCACTTTACCCGTGCAGCCGGGTCCCACAACCAGCCCCGCTGAAGCCACTAAGATGATTACCCCACCCTGAACCAGCAGACGAAACTCGGCGTGATAACCCGCACCAAATGAACCTGATAACTTACCATCAATTGAGCCCAACTTTTTCGGTGGCTTAGGAGGCTTACTCTTAGTTAAGCACTTCACCTCAGGTGGAGCCCAATACACAGTAGCGCCTAAAGTCCCCCCAGCCTCTACCCCCGCAAATGCATCAACACTAATCGCCGCTTCTCCGGCATAAGCTGCTTGTTCCGCGCTCCTTAAACTTCCCCCCCCAAAGGTATAAGCATCGTAAATATTGGGATCTAATAACCCTATAGTACTGCCTTTAATACCAAAGCCGTCACTCACATCACTCGGCCCTATGGCGAGCTTAGCGCTTAATTGACATGATGCAGCAGCCAATCCGTAAACGGAGCCTGTGATGCAAACCCGCAAATCACCCGCTTCATATTTATGTTCACGACTGTGTTTATCAAGGTAGGTTAAGTTAATGCTATACCCTTTCACTTGCTCCACCTGCTCTGGCTTCATAGCTTTATTTTCAGGGATAAGCGGGAGCCAAAATGCAAAGCTAAGCAGGCCTTGCAAAGCCGTGAACTGAGCAGATATTGAACCAGAACCACCAATATCTCGGCGCTTTTTGATTAAATTTTGGTAAGTGCTGACTGGTGAATTGAGATCAGCTTCAGCCTTAGTCGATAAGCGCAATAACTGAGCACCGGCATCAACCGAATAAGCCGATGTTTCACCATTTGGTCCCTTGCCACCTTGGTAATGGTAGCTATCTTGCCAGAATGCAGTATCGAACTCAGCGCTGGCTTTGATGGGCATTAAATCTAGCGTATTTTCTGGCTTACTCAGCGCGTTCAGGGCGTCAGTCAATGAACCGACTTCGACAATTTTTTTTCCTGATGATTGCGCGGTGCTAAAGGTTATCCTTTCGGTGATAACTCGTACATGCCCGGCCGCTATGGCCGCTTCTCGATCCTCGTTGTTTTCTGGAATAAGCCAATGTGGGCCTCGGATATAGAACACTTCCTTATCTGAAAGTAAACAACACTCCACCGCTTGGAGATCGTTAGCTCCTGCTTTATTAATAAAACCTGACTTCTGCTTTTCTTTAGGCTCATACTTAGTTTCATCCCATAGCAGGGTCAGCGTCGGCGGCATCTCGCTCTCATTACCCAGAGTAAACTCTAAACTACCCGCACCTTGCGCAGCGCGTTTTTGAGCCAGTGATTTTAAGTACTCTAAGCGTGCTACCGCGAGTTTTTTAACCCAAAGTAATTGCCTAAACAGTTCATCAATCGGAGTTGACCTGTCGTTACCCAGCACCTGTGACAGGGCATTTTTATGTTTATTGATTGTCGCATCGATAACCGCTGATAGTGCTGTCGCCGTAAAATAGGACCACGCAGCCGGGCCTTTGACAATTCGGTTGAGATGAACATCCAAAAGATCATTATCAAATTGATCGCCAGCGGTTTCTTCATATAAGTTTTTGATGAGCTGACTGTCATTGATGATATCGAGTGCTTTGCCCGACTCTCGCCAATTATTAATTTTTTTTAACGCTGCAGGGCCGCAAGCTATGCCAGATTCGCCTTCCAACTGATTTAAAGTTAAACACTGTTCTTTAATGACTAAGCCATAATGGTTGAGACTTTTTAAACTTATCGCACATACAAACGCTTTTTGATTAGCAAGAAACTCTTGTTGCTCTTGAATTGAGAGCATCGTCATACGAGAGCCTTGTTCTAAGGCTTGTTGTAACTGTTTTGGCCACGATGCTAAATAAGCTCGAGAACGTTGAACGCCCATGCTGAGTAAATTTTGCTCAGCATGACCTCGACTGGAATGCATTTGCCGTATCAAAAATGCCAACGTATTTTGGTGAGTACTGGTAAAGTACTTCAGCTGTTTATGGTACACAAATTTACTACCATCATCAGCTACATGGTCTTTTGCGGCATTTTCGGCAGCTTTTTCAAGCCGTTGGATCTCTTCTTTAATTTTGTCGATAACCAAAGCTCGTAACTGGTGATTGATCTGTTTTTCAAACACAGGGCCTTCTGGTGATGGACGATATAAATTACCAAATTTTCCGTAGTATAAGTGCCTGTTTTTGGCCTGCTCGCGATGAGATAGCTTCTTATGCGTTTCTTCTAGAGGCACACCAATCAATAGAGCGACATCAAGCAAAAAGTCATTGGGATTCGTCCCATCAACTCTAAATGCTTCATTTTTAATCACAAGATTAGCCAGTAAGAGTGTTTTATATTTTTCAGCCTCTTCTGGTGTCATAAATTGTTCGTGAACTTTTGCCGAAAACTTTGAAATTAAACCTAATTTATTGAGGTTTTTCATCGTGGCTTCGACATCATTCTTAACTATAGCTTGCGCTATATTCGCCCTTTCTATTGCTATTTTTTCTTTGGCTTGCTCGGTTAAGGCATACCAAGCTTGTTTCCCCGTTTTAGGGTGGGCGGGCACATACAATATGTCAGCGTATTTCATTGAGCTTTGGCATGTATCGTTGCCGCCATTTGGCTGAGTCGGTGGCTCAACTAAGTCAATCCGAGAACCATCAAACTCAATGGGCTGAGTTAAATCCTCTGGAAGCTTTAAAACGTCACCTTCATAGATAAGATTAGGATCTTTAATCTGTTGGCTGTTGAGTTTGAGCAATTCATCAACAGACACGTTGAAACGCTTAGCTAATACACTTAAGCAATCGTTCTTCAAAATGGTATAGGTTTTATCGGTCATGTTTACACCCACAGCTTAAAAATCGGCGAGGTCAGGTTAACGGCTTGAGAAGGTTCAGACACTTGAGGTGGATAGTGCAATGTTTGTCTATGATGTGCGGTATCCACCCAATGAATAGCCTGAGCTGGACCTAATAGGGTTGCAATGTCTATATCGTTCAGCTGTGATGCGGTTTGATTCCAAAAAGCATTGGTATAAAACCGTAAAAAACAGGCTTTATTATCAATCTTAACCTGAAGTAGTGACTGTAAATATTCGGTGAATTCAAATCCATCGTGGCGAGAATCTAACTCAAATATCACTGAACTTGAGTCAAAATTGGGAAGGGTTAGCCACTTTTCTAATACTGCACTATGACTACCGATGTTAAGTAGCAATGGGCTTTTGTCCTGCAAATAATCAAAATCGGAACCTGCGAATAAAACTATCGCTTGCTCGACTTTCATCTTATTGGTGATTACCGATATCGCATCAGGGATACGAATCGTATCCACAACTAACCAATAATTAATGGTATTCCGTTGACTCATGAGGCACCTCGTTCACATGGACAATCACCTCGTGGACATGAGCCATCGCTTTGTCTTTGACACATTTTTGCAAGCGGTACGTTTGCCATTGCTAAGGTTGCCATCGTCGGCGCTGAAAGTTGTAGAGGTAATGGATTAGGCGCAGCAGGGGTGGCCTTCATCTGATGTGGCAACTCGGCCATTTTACCGCCATAGCCAGAGCCGCTGCCTGCGCTGCCGCCAGAGTTGAGGTTAATAGCAGAGCCGACGACGTGCACACCGCCAGCATCGACTTTAATAAAACTGCCACCCGCTTTGATGGTGAGCTCGTTGCCTGCTTCCAAGACCAGTTTGTTACCCGCTTTAAGGTGAACCTCTGTGCCTGCATCGTAAATCGCTTTGTTGCCGATTTTTTGCTGCAATGAACCGCCGATTTCGCTGCTGCTGTCGAGTTTGACGAGCGTACGACTTTCCCCCTCGACCGTCAGGTGTTGATTGCGTTTAATCTCGGTGAACTGGTCGTTTTCAACGGTCAGA
>NZ_WPDC01000130.1:0-6253 GCF_035615595.1 Vibrio sp. R-1
TTTTCCTGATTTCCGGTCTTTCGTGGGCGGGCATTTGGGGAGGGAAACTGGTGCAGGCATGGAATACCTTCCCGACGTATTACACTTGGGGAGAAAAACCGCAATCGGTACTCACGCATGCGGATTTAAACCATGGCTCAGAAAAAGAGATGCCTTGGAACTTAGAGCAAACGCCAGTACCGCAATCGCATCATCATGGGGGTGAGCATGAGAAAGTCGCGACCAATGCCACTATTGGGATTGACCAAGTGATCGCTCAGGCCAAGACGCTCGGTTTTACGCAGTATCGCGTTGCTTTTCCGCGTGGGGAAACGGGCGTGTATACCGTTTCTGCCAATACCATGGCGGGTGATATTGTCGATCCACGTGATGATCGCACCGCGCATTTTGACCAATATTCTGGTGCGTTACTCACCGAGGTCACTTGGCAAGATTATTCGCCATTTGCCAAAGTGATGGCGGCGGGGATTTCGCTGCATCAAGGCGATCTGAGTGTATGGAACAAAATAGCCAACGTACTGTTTTGTCTCGCTTTCATTCTGATCTCTGTCACCGGTGTGGTGATGTGGTGGCTGCGCCGCCCAACGGGTCAAGCTCGGCTAGGTGTTCCGCCACGTTTTGAACAAGATGGGGTCTGGAAAGCAGGCTTAGTCACGTTACTGGTGATTGGCGTGGCATTCCCACTGGCGGGAGCGACGATAGTGTTGGCTTTGCTGCTTGATGGGTTACTGGTGAGTCGTATTGCTAAGCTGAAAATCGCTTTCAGTTAAGTGCAAAACTAGGAAAGTAAATAGAGGCCAGATTTTATCTGGCCTTTTTCGTTCACATGAGTACGAGTCGACCTCGTTTAAGCCTGATACAACTCAAGTGGCAACCCATCCGGATCAGCAAAAAAGGTGTAGGCTTTGCCAGTGTATTCATCAATGCGGATTGGCTCCACACTCAAGCCTTGTTGCTCGAGTTGAACTTTTATTTCTGCCACATCATCGACCACAAACGCCAAATGGCGCAGCCCTTGCGCCTCCGGAAAACTTGGCCGTTCAGGTGCGTTAGGAAAAGAAAACAATTCGATTTGCGAGCCATCAGGCAGGGCTAAATCCAGCTTGTAAGAGTCTCGCGCTGCACGATAGTTTTCTGCTACAACGCGCAAGCCGAGAATTTCTGTATAAAACGCTTTCGAGCGAGGGTAATCCGAACAAATGATCGCAGCATGATGAATGCGTTTTAGCATGTGGACTCCTTATCATTGAGCTTAGGACTGAGGTGCTCGAGCACAAAATCAATAAACACTCGCAAGCGAGCTGGCATGTATTTGGTCTGCGCGTACTGCATAGCAATCGCGCCGTGATAATTGCTCTTAATATTCCACTCTTGCAGCACTTGCACTACCTTGCCAGCCGTCAGCGCATCTTGCACCACAAAATCATGGAAAATGCCGATGCCGAGGTGATTCTTCACCCCAGTTAAACGCAGTTGCGATTGGTTCACCGCATAACGGCCACTCACCGCCACTGTGTGTGTTTCACGGCCTTTGGCAAACGTCCAGATATGATCTTTATCGGTTTCCGCGAGGTAGAGGCAATCATGCTCGGCTAAATCGGTGGGGTGAATCGGCGTGCCGCGCTGCGCCAAATATTCAGGGCTGGCACACAGCACTAAATTGGTTTTGCACAGCTCGCGCAGCACGAGGTTTTCATCCGGCTTATCCGTCAGGCGAAAAGCGACATCAATATTGTGTTTGAACAGATCAATGTCACCATCGGCGGCACGCAGCTTAAGCTGAATGTGCGGATATTGGGCGAGAAATGGCACCACAAACGGCTGCAATACGGAGTTTAAAAACGCCTCTGGCGCAGCAACCGTCAGTGCGCCAGCAGGTTCGGCATGTTCCGAACTGGAGATTTCGATCGCTTGCTGCGCCGCATTGACCATCAATAAGCTTTGGTCATACACCTTTTGCCCTGCTTGAGTAATGATGAGTTTGCGCGTCGTACGTTCAAACAGCTTGACCGACAAGGCTTGCTCAAGGCGAGTAATCAGCTTACTGAGCGCAGAAGGTGTTACGCCAAGTTTGCTGGCCGCAGCGGTAAAACTGCCTTCATTGACCACCACAATAAAAGTGGCGAGGTCTGGCAAAAGAGCAATCAATTTGGGAAGTAGCATAGGTGTCGATAAGTCGGCCAAGCGGTGGCGTCACTGTCGCAGAATCATCGGCTAAATGCAATTTGGTGGTAGTAAAGTCAGAGTTTAATCCGGTGTAGCTCATATTGAATGACTATTGATATCGCCCCGTTGTATCGCAATTCTTATTGTTTCGGCTGTCGTTGCCCCACCAAGTTTGAGTCTGGCGTTACGCAAGTGATTTTCAATGGTTCTGGGAGAAACACCAAGAGCTATAGCAATATCGGCTTGTCTGCGTCCCAGTGCTGTCAATGACAGCACTTCTTTTTCCCGTTTAGAGAGCAATGCTGAGCGGTTTGGATCTGAGGACTCAAGCAGACGACGTGCCGCAAAAAACGCATAAGTTGATAAAAGACTAAGTTCACAACGAGCTCGCGGTGAGCTATCTATTGCCTTACCGCCTAGACTCACAGCTCCTTCTAGTCCTAGATGGCCAAAAATAGGAATTTGTAGGCCGTGTATGCCGCTACCTTTGGGTTTGGCAACCACTCTGTATTGTTCTCGATTGACGTCAGGTTTTTTAGTCCAAAAGAAAGGACGATCAGTTTCAATAATATGACGAGTTATAGGGCAATATTTGATGTAAGTCGCTGCATCAATGTTTTCTCCATCGTCAAACCAATCACCTTCAATCCAATAGATACGCTCTATGATGCCATCGAGCGTGGAGTGTGCTGAGAAAAACACGATCTTATCGTAACCATAAAAATGCGCCCGTTGCCGAACAATATCTTGAACCTTGGAAAAGCTATGGCTTTCTTCCAGTTGGCTTATCAAGGTGATTAAATCGACAGCGGGCATAGGTTCTTTCTGCTCTATTTTATTTCTGCTCAACTTCAGCAAGTAATGCCTTGGCGGCGAGTTGCCCTAAAGCATTGCCTGCAAGCGGACTATCACCGGTCAACATTTTACGGTCTTGGAAGACTTGTCCTGATATTCCAGTATTCAGTAATTCAAAACCAATCGCTTGCAATTGTTCGCCAAACTTCCATGTCAGATGACCTGGCATATAGCCGATACTGGGCGTTTGAGCATCCATTTCGTCAGGAAAGGCCACAATTTTATATCCAGCAAACAATGGATCATCACCTACGGCAAGGAAGGCTGCAGGCCCGTGACAGAGCGAGATAATAAATTTATTTTGTTTCATCGCCCATTGTAAGACCGCTTTAACCTCTTGGCTGTCAGGCAGACCCATTAACGCGCCATGTCCACCGGGAATAAACACACCGATATAATCGGAGTCTTCACCTAACGCAGTTTCAATCACATCACTCAACTTAAGTGGCTGCCTGAAAGAAGATTGATATTTGCTATATAACCCATTCACTTCTTGGTCTTCTCTTGGCATGGCCCACCATTCAAACTTCACTGGATTACCAGAAAGTGTAGCAATATCAAAAGAAAAACCTGCCTTATCAAGATGATACATTGGTAAAAGCGTTTCAACGGGATGATTACCTGTAGAAAAAAAAGTGCCGTTATCCATCATCAGATAACGCTCATCGGCACCAACGACAAGGATTTTCCAACGTCCGCCTTGGTAAGGGGTAGGGTAATGGGCACCACTTAAATCTGACTTGGAGGCAGTGAATTGACTCAGAGAGTATGCCGATGGGAAGAAAGCATTATCTTCTGCTGGGTCGGGAGTCGGATGTTTATCATTCATTACTGTCGTCATGGTGTTCCTCCTTGGTTAAACCTTAAGTCGTTTTGATTATAGCGGTGACCTTTGATTAAAAAATAAGGGATTTCCCCTAAATGAAAATAATTCTTATGTTTAGGACTTGATGATAAGCGCAGGCAAATCATTCTTTATCTGTGCCTTAGATTCACGAATGCTTTTCCGTTACCGCAGATAATCGCTTGCGTGACCTTGGATTACACTAAGGGAAAGGTTTTTACAGTGTAAATATACCCTTGCGACTTGAAGCATTGTCGCTAAGTGTCTTAGGTATAGATCCTGTTACCCACAAAACAAAAACAAGAAGGAATACGCAATGTCTTCTGCTTTTTATCAGCAAATCCGAACTCAGATTGAGGAAGTGAAAGCTGAAGGGCTTTATAAATCCGAACGTGTGATCACCTCGCAGCAACAAGCGGCGGTCGAGATTTCTACGGGTGAAGAAGTTCTGAACTTCTGTGCCAACAACTACCTTGGCTTAGCCAATCACCCAGCGCTGATTGAAGCGGCGAAAGATGGGATGGACAGCCACGGCTTTGGTATGGCTTCGGTGCGTTTCATCTGTGGTACGCAAGATATCCATAAACAGTTAGAACAGAAACTCTCTCAATTCTTAGGTAAAGAAGACACCATTCTTTACACCTCATGCTTTGATGCCAACGCGGGTTTGTTTGAAACTCTGCTCGATAAAGAAGATGCTATCATCTCTGACGCACTAAACCACGCTTCAATCATTGATGGTGTGCGCCTGTGTAAAGCGATGCGTTTTCGCTATTCAAATAACAACATGCAAGAGCTGGAAGAGCAGCTTATCGCGGCAGATGCTGCCGGTGCTCGCCATAAGCTCATCGTCACGGATGGCGTTTTCTCAATGGATGGAGTAGTGGCCAACTTGCCGGCTATCTGTGACTTGGCAGATAAATACAACGCTTTAGTGATGGTGGATGATTCTCACGCGGTGGGCTTCATGGGCGCGAATGGTCGTGGCACACACGAATACCACGATGTGATTGACCGCATCGACATCATCACCGGTACGCTAGGCAAAGCCATGGGCGGTGCATCCGGCGGTTACACCTCAGGCAAGAAAGAGGTGATTGATTGGCTGCGTCAACGTTCACGTCCATACCTGTTCTCTAACTCGGTTGCGCCTTCGATTGTTGCAGCATCTCTGCGTGTGTTGGACTTACTGCAAGAGAGTGGCGATCTGCGTGAGCGCCTATGGGAAAACGCAGCGCACTTCCGTACTCGTATGGAAGCGGCGGGTTTCACCATGGGCGGCGCTGATCACGCCATCATTCCCATCATGCTAGGTGATGCCAAAGTGGCTGCAGAATTTGCAGAACGCGCACTGACCAAAGGCATTTACGTTATTGGTTTCTCATTCCCGGTTGTACCAAAGGGACAAGCGCGCATTCGTACGCAAATGTCAGCCGCACACAGCCGTGAACAACTGGACAAAGCCATCGACGCCTTCATCGAAGTGGGTCGTGATATGGGATTAATTTAATTATGAAAATCAAAGCACTTTCAAAACTGAAATCAGAGCAGGGCATCTGGATGAACGAAGTGGACATGCCTGAGCTTGGCCACAACGACCTGCTGATCAAAATTAAGAAAACCGCAATTTGTGGTACGGATGTACACATTTATAACTGGGATGAGTGGTCACAAAAAACCATTCCAGTACCTATGGTGGTTGGCCACGAATACGTGGGTGAAGTGGTCGGCATTGGCCAAGAAGTGCGTGGTTTCCAAATTGGTGATCGCGTTTCTGGCGAAGGCCACATCACTTGTGGTCACTGCCGTAACTGTCGTGGTGGCCGTACGCACTTGTGCCGCAACACCATTGGTGTGGGCGTAAACCGCACCGGTTGCTTCTCTGAATACTTGGTGATCCCAGCGTTTAACGCATTCAAAATTCCAGAAGGGATTTCCGACGATCTGGCGTCTATCTTCGATCCGTTTGGCAACGCTGTACACACTGCGCTTTCATTCGACTTAGTGGGTGAAGATGTGCTAATCACCGGTGCTGGCCCCATCGGTATTATGGCTGCTGCGGTTGCAAAACACGTAGGTGCGCGCCATGTGGTGATCACCGATGTGAACGAATATCGCCTCGATTTAGCCCGTAAAATGGGCGTGACTCGCGCTGTGAACGTTGCGGAGCAAAACCTAGAAGAGGTGATGAAAGAGCTCGGCATGACCGAAGGTTTTGATGTGGGCTTAGAGATGTCTGGCGTACCAAGCGCATTCAGCGCCATGCTCAAAACCATGAACCACGGTGGCCGCATCGCTTTGCTAGGTATTCCACCGTCATCGATGGCGATTGATTGGAACCAAGTGATCTTCAAAGGTCTGGTGATCAAAGGCATCTACGGCCGTGAG
>NZ_WPDC01000131.1:0-5990 GCF_035615595.1 Vibrio sp. R-1
GCGCTAGTATCAGGTCAACTCAAGTCGGATCAACACTTCCTCAGTAATATCGACCAATTCACCATAGCCGACTTGTGCCAGCATCTCTTTTTCTAAACTTTTGGCGTGGTGTGGGCTGATCTCAGCCAGCTCGGTCAAATCGCTGCGTAGCAAATTCGTGATTGGTGCAAACACCGGAACACCACTCACCCTGAGTGCGTAGAATTCGCCCATCGCTTGCCCTTGGCGGATAAAACGGATGCGTTCACGAGTATCGGCAAAGTCACTCAACAAACGTGATTCCACGGATTGAATGCGTGTTCCGTATTTCACCGCACTCAAATACACCTCATGGTATTGCGGTACCGCGCCTTCAATCCGTTTCATTGGCGTTGCGAGTAACGAGTTGGTATGCCCCTTAAATATTGGTTGCAGAGTAATTCGATTCTCACTCCCCAATTTGGCCAACAGCGCCAGATGTGGTGGGAGTGGGTAGTTCACCCCAATCACTTTGGGTTTAAGATTACTCCCGACCTTTTCAACAAAAAACGGCGTACTCACCATCTTATCGAGCAGAATATTATGCAGACTTTCGAGTAGGGCATTGCTCGGTAGTATCTCTTCTTTAATCAATAGTTTGTCTTGGTTGTGTTCAATGATGCTATTAAAGAAAGCAATGGTTTTGAGGGTTTGTAAATTCTCCTCAATAACC
This sequence comes from Vibrio sp. R-1, assembly GCF_035615595.1. NCBI lineage: Bacteria > Pseudomonadati > Pseudomonadota > Gammaproteobacteria > Vibrionales > Vibrionaceae > Vibrio > Vibrio sp. R-1. Next base: position 692 of record NZ_WPDC01000131.1, read on the forward strand.
AGTTGTAATCGGCGTCCTTCAGGACCGATACGCACCACTTTGTAGGGGGCATTGTCTAAGGGAAGGCTTTTGTCGTACAACTTGAGCTCAAGGTAATCGACCCAGACTTGATCGTTGGCTTTGACATCCAGTGGGGTATCTAACAGTAAACTGAGACCACGCTTAGAGAGATCAACCGTTGCTCCCGTGACCTTGAGTGCATCTATGCTCACTTGTACTGGCGTACTAAACCGATAACGCGGCTCTTTGCGCCGTGAGCGCGCATCAAAATAGATACCCATCGGTGTACCGATGACCTGACGTGGGTGGCGGAAATCATTCAGTGCGCTGCTCGGTAAATTGGGTTTTTCAACCAGTAAATAGTCGTGTGCGGCTTCAGTATCACTGATTTCTTGCAGTACACCGCAATGAGTGAGCGAACGGGATTGGTCAGCTAATTCACGAGAGTGTTCGGCGAGCGTTTTTCGCTCTTCATCGGAGAGTTCAAACACAAACAGTCGAAACGCTTTCCAGCTATCGCGTTTAGCGCCAATATGCCAAAACAGCTTGCGCTGCTCTTGGGTCGCCTCTGGCATTAGCATAGAGAAAAACAAAGTCTTGTGTTGGTGCTCATGCTTAAAGGCGTATAACACATTATTGCTGCCCCGAACGCCCGGAGCGGTTAAGTGCGCCATGCGTTCTGGTTTGAATAAGGTGCCAAGTGCTTGCTGGTTACGCTCATCGTGCCAATATTGCCAAATGGGGCGGTTATTCTCGGTGAGTAACGCCAGCTTGAGTTCGTTGCCACTAAAAAACAGCGGTAGATTACAGGTGTGTTTGAGGTACATGTGCTCATAGCCACGAGTACGTGCACGAATGATCTTATCTTGGTTGTCGTGGCGTGCTTTCTGCGTATTAGTCTGAATCGCTTCCTCGATGACTTTTTCAATTACATCGGTATCACTGAGTTTCAATACCCGCAGAAATTTAATCGCATCACTGTCATAGGACTCATCGACGCCGAGAATCCGGTAATCGATACTTTTATGCAGTCCCACCACGTTTGAGGTTTTATTTAAGTCAGAAAAATAGACTTGAATCACCTCGCCCAACTTGTAGTCAAATGCTGCTGGCACTTTTAATTTGGCCCCAGAAGGGGAGAGGTCAACACTCAGACCGTGTACTAATTGCTCGTTCTTCAGATGGATTTCGATCTGGCTGGAGATTTTTAAGCGGTTTTCTTGGCGTTTGAGGTCGTATCCGAGCTTGACCGGCTCAACTTCAAAACTCGTATCTTTCGGCTGATCTGTTTTCGGATCGAGTTTGCCTTGTTGCTTCATGACTCGGAAATTATTGCGGGTGTTATTGACCGCTTCCCACACCCCTTCGGTATAAGCACCAAATTTCTTGAGACTTTTTTGGTAAGAGTTGAACGCCACATCATCAAGCCAGTGTTGGCGGCCATCAAAATGGTATTCCCGACACTCTCCTTGAACTTTGCCACGTAAATCAATGCTTTTTGTACAAGGTGCCATTAGGCGGTTCAGTTCCATTTTGACCAATAATTTGGCCGAAGGCGGGTGCCCTTCGGTCATTTGCGACAAAAGGTAGTCAAGGTCACCGGAACGATAAACGGGTATAAGCCTTTCAACCAGAGAGAGAATTTCGGTCTGCTGCATACTTTTCTGTTAAAGTGTCTTCCATTCTGATGCATCGGCATCAACATACTAATCTTTAGCGATATGTTGCAGCCGTTCCACTTTTTCTTAAAGTATTACGCCTGATAAGTGAGAGCAAGTTCGAGGATTGATTGTGAAAGCTAAGCGCGCCTATGTATGTAATGAATGTGGAGCGGATTTTCCGCGTTGGCAAGGACAGTGTAATGCCTGTGGTTCGTGGAATTCGATTTCAGAAGTTCGTTTAGCGGCTTCACCGCAAGTGGCGCGCAATGAACGGTTGGTCGGTTATGCGGGAGCCCTTGAAGCGAAAGTACAAACTTTGGCTGATATTGATTTACAAGAAGTGCCTCGATTCACCAGTGGCTTTAAAGAACTAGATCGCGTACTCGGCGGCGGAATTGTGCCGGGGGCGGCGATTTTGATTGGTGGTAATCCGGGCGCGGGTAAATCGACCTTACTACTGCAAACCATGTGTTTACTTTCCGGACAGATGCCGACGTTGTACGTGACGGGCGAAGAATCGTTGCAGCAGGTCGCGATGCGTGCTTCACGGCTTGGTTTGCCGAAACAGCATCTAAAAATGCTCTCAGAAACCAATGTGGATCGGATTTGCCAGATTGCTGAGCAAGAAAAGCCGCGCATTATGGTCATCGATTCGATTCAAGTGATGCATGTGGCGGATGTGCAATCATCGCCGGGGAGTGTTGCGCAAGTGCGTGAATCGGCCACGGCGCTTACGCGTTATGCCAAACAAAATAATGTGGCGGTATTTATTGTCGGCCACGTAACCAAAGATGGTACGTTGGCGGGACCTAAAGTTCTTGAACACATCATCGATTGCTCGATTCTGCTTGATGGTGATACCGACAGCCGTTTCCGTACACTTCGTAGTCATAAAAACCGTTTTGGTGCGGTCAATGAACTCGGTGTGTTTGCGATGACTGGACAAGGGATGCGTGAGGTGAGTAATCCATCGGCGATTTTCCTTTCTCGTGGAGAAGAAGCCACATCTGGTAGCTCAGTGATGGTGGTGTGGGAAGGAACTCGCCCACTCTTAGTCGAGATTCAAGCTTTGGTCGATTACTCACAACTCGCTAACCCAAGACGCGTTGCGGTTGGCTTAGAACAAAACCGTCTCTCTTTATTACTGGCCGTGCTGCATAAACACGGTGGTTTGCAAATGGCCGATCAGGATGTGTTTGTGAACGTAGTCGGTGGCGTGAAAGTGACGGAGACCAGTGCAGATTTAGCGCTACTCATGGCGTTATTGTCGAGTTTTCGTGATCGTCCGCTGCCAAAAGATGTCGTGGTTTTTGGTGAAGTCGGATTGGCCGGAGAAATTCGTCCTGTACCCAGTGGTCAAGAGCGCCTTAACGAAGCCTTCAAACATGGTTTTAAGAAAGCGATTGTGCCGATTGCCAATATGCCGAAAGGTGGTATTGAAGGTATGCAGATCCACGGTGTGAAAAAGCTTTCTGATGCGATCGCGGCTTTTGATGAGCTGTAATGGGTAGTTGGTTTTGAACACGAATGACGCCAAAAAGCACAGCGTAAAAATATCATGGTTGCGCCTCGCGAGCCGTTTGAGGATCACCTATAGTTTCTCAGCGATAGGCACTCGTTCATCCCCTTGGCTACTTGAAACTGCTGCCGTGTCGGCTGCAACGCTAAGTCGCTAGGGCATATTTTTTTTCAGCAAGCGCATGCAGGGGTATCAGTCTTGACAGATTGTGATATACTCTGCGCGCACTTTATACCTTATTAACAGAGTAAGACAATGGCAGATTTATCATTATACAGAAACATTGGTATCTTCGCGCACGTTGACGCGGGTAAGACCACTACCACTGAGCGTATCCTGAAGCTGACTGGTAAAATCCACCGTCTAGGCGAAGTACATGACGGCGCTTCAACGATGGACTTCATGGAACAAGAAGCTGAGCGTGGTATCACTATCCAGTCTGCTGCGACTACCTGTTTCTGGAAAGGTCACCGTTTTAACGTAATCGACACCCCGGGACACGTTGACTTCACCGTTGAAGTATACCGTTCTCTGAAAGTTCTTGACGGTGGTATCGGTGTATTCTGTGGTTCTGGCGGTGTTGAACCTCAGTCAGAAACTAACTGGCGTTACGCGAATGAATCAGAAGTATCTCGTCTGATCTTCGTTAACAAACTAGACCGTATGGGTGCTGACTTCTTCCGCGTAGTTGAGCAAGTGAAGAAAGTTCTTGGCGCAAACCCACTGGTTATGACTCTACCTATCGGCCGCGAAGATGAATTCGTTGGTGTGGTTGATGTACTAACTCGTCAAGCGTACGTATGGGATGACTCAGGTCTTCCAGAAAACTTCGAAGTGAAAGAAGTTCCAGCAGACATGGTTGATCAGGTAGAAGAATACCGTGAAATGATGATCGAAACTGCTGTTGAGCAAGATGACGACCTGATGATGGCTTACATGGAAGGCGAAGAGCCAACTGTTGAGCAAATCAAAGCATGTATCCGTAAAGGTACACGTGATCTCGCGTTCTTCCCAACTTTCTGTGGTTCTGCGTTTAAAAACAAAGGTATGCAGCTAGTTCTGGATGCAGTTGTTGACTACCTGCCTTCTCCAACAGAAGTTGAGCCACAACCACTGACTGATCCAGCAACGGGTGAGCCTACTGGTGAAGTAGCAACAGTATCTGTTGATGCACCACTAAAAGCGCTAGCGTTCAAGATCATGGATGACCGTTTTGGTGCCCTGACCTTCGTTCGTATCTACTCAGGTAAGATTAAGAAGGGTGATACCATTCTTAACAGCGCAACAGGTAAAACTGAGCGTATCGGCCGTATGGTTGAGATGCACGCAAACGACCGTAACGAAGTGGAATCTGCACAAGCAGGTGACATCATCGCGATCGTTGGTATGAAGAACGTTCAAACTGGTCACACTCTATGTGATCCTAAGCACGAATGTACTCTTGAACCAATGATTTTCCCAACACCAGTTATCTCTATCGCTGTTAAGCCTAAAGATAAGAACGGTTCTGAGAAAATGGGTATCGCGATTGGTAAGATGGTTGCAGAAGATCCATCATTCCAAGTTGAGACTGACGAAGATTCTGGCGAAACCATCCTGAAAGGTATGGGTGAGCTGCACCTAGACATCAAAGTAGACATTCTTAAGCGTACTTACGGCGTTGAGCTGGAAGTGGGTGCTCCTCAAGTTGCTTACCGTGAAACTATCACTAAAGCAGTTGAAGATAGCTACACGCATAAGAAACAGTCTGGTGGTTCAGGTCAGTTTGGTAAGATCGACTACCGTATCCGTCCAGGAGAGCAAAACTCTGGCTTCACCTTCAAGTCAACCGTTGTTGGTGGTAACGTTCCTAAGGAATTCTGGCCAGCAGTTGAGAAAGGCTTCAAGTCTATGATGGATACCGGTACTCTTGCTGGCTTCCCTGTACTTGACGTTGAAGTTGAACTGTTCGACGGTGGCTTCCACGCAGTTGACTCATCTGCAATCGCATTTGAAATCGCAGCGAAAGGCGCATTCCGTCAGTCAATTCCAAAAGCGGCTCCTCAGCTTCTTGAACCAATCATGAAAGTGGATGTGTTCACTCCTGAAGATCACGTGGGTGACGTTATCGGTGACTTGA
>NZ_WPDC01000132.1:0-5858 GCF_035615595.1 Vibrio sp. R-1
AAACTAAGCTCTGAGCGCTCGTTCACCACGCGCGATGCCTACCACACCACTTCGTGCCACTTCGATAACTTCCGTCACTTCCGCAATCGCCTCAATAAAAGCATCCAGTTTTTCGCTCGTACCGGCCAGTTGCACTGTATATTGTGAAGCTGTGACATCAACAATCTGGCCGCGGAAAATATCCGCCGTACGTTTTACTTCCGCACGTGCAAAACCAGAGGCCTTGACTTTGACCAGCATCAGCTCACGCTCGATGTGTTCACACTCTGTCACTTCCTGCACTTTCAACACATCAATCAATTTATGCAGCTGCTTTTGGATCTGCTCTAGCTGCATTTCATCGGTTTTCGTCGTAATGTTCAGCCGCGAAAGGGTTTCGTCATCGGTCGGTGATACGTTTAGCGTTTCAATGTTGTACCCGCGCTGGGAAAAGAGCCCGACAACACGAGACAGCGCACCCGGTTGGTTTTCCAATAGCAGTGAAATAATGTGTCTCATCTTAGGTTCTCTCCGTTTTGCTCAACCACATTTTGTCCATCCCTTCGCCTTTGATCTGCATTGGGTAAACGTGCTCAGTTTCATCGACATTAATGTCGACAAACACCAGACGATCTTTCATCGCTAACGCTTTTTCCAGCCCAGCTTGCAGCTCATCAGGGTGAGAAATACGGATCCCAACATGACCATAAGCTTCTGCGATCGCCGCAAAATCCGGCACAGAACTCATGTATGAGTTAGAGTGACGACCTTGATAAATAATATCCTGCCACTGTTTCACCATTCCAAGGAAACGGTTGTTAAGGTTAATGATTTTTACTGGAATGTCGTACTGCAGTGCGGTCGATAGCTCTTGAATATTCATCTGAATACTGCCATCTCCCGTTACGACCAGTACCTCTTCTTCTGGCATGGCGAATTTCACGCCCATTCCCGCAGGTAAACCAAAACCCATGGTGCCTAGCCCGCCAGAGTTAATCCACTGACGCGGCTTATCAAACGGATAGTAGAGCGCCGCAAACATTTGGTGCTGCCCCACATCCGAGGCCAAAATTGCTTTACCTTCCGTGATTTTATATAGCGTTTCAATCACTTGCTGAGGCTTAATCCGTTCAGCGGAGGTTTCATAAGCCAAACACTGACGATCACGCCACACTTGGATCTCATTCCACCAACTATCCAATGCTGCCGCATCATTGCGCTCTGCACTCTCTTCCAGAAGCTTGAGCATGCCATCCAATACTTGGTCGGCAGAACCAACAATCGGCAGATCGACTTTCACGTTTTTAGAAATCGATGACGGGTCAATATCGATATGCATGATTTTCGCGTTGGGGCAGTACTTCTCTAGGTTGTTAGTCGTACGGTCATCAAAGCGCACACCTACCCCAAAAATCAGATCTGCATTGTGCATCGCCATATTGGCTTCATACACACCATGCATGCCAAGCATACCCAGTGAGTTTTTATGAGTGCCAGGAAAAACGCCCAATCCCATCAAAGTACTGACCACGGGCAGATTTAAAGCCTCTGCAAGTTGGCGAATTTGCTGATCTGCATTAGCAATAATCGCCCCGCCACCGACGTACAGTACTGGCTTTTTCGCATCGAGCAGTGCGCGTAACCCTTTTTTGATCTGTCCTTTGTGGCCAGCCGTCGTTGGGTTGTAAGAGCGCATTTTAATGGTTTCTGGATACTCATAAGGCAGCTTATTAAGCGGGCTCATCACATCTTTTGGCACGTCAATCACTACAGGACCAGGACGCCCCGTTGACGCGATATAAAACGCTTTTTTGATAGTTTCAGGAATATCTTCGGCTTTTTTCACCAAAAAGCTGTGTTTAACGATGGGACGAGACACGCCGACGATATCGCACTCTTGAAATGCATCGTTACCAATAAGATTCGTGGCTACGTTACCGGAGATCACAATCATCGGAATCGAGTCCATATAGGCGGTTGCAATCCCAGTCACCGTATTGGTGGCGCCCGGACCTGAGCAGACGAGCACTACGCCCGGTTTTCCAGTGGCGCGCGCATAGCCATCAGCCATATGTGTTGCGGCTTGTTCGTGACGAACCAGAACGTGTTTAATTTGGTCGGTTTTTTCGTGAAGGGCATCGTAGATGTCGAGTACTGAACCGCCGGGATATCCGAAGATTTGCTCCACACCTTCATTGATCAGAGATTGGACGATCATCTCTGCGCCAGATAGCATTTCCATCTTGTCTCCTTACCAACATACCTTGTGCTCGGTCGGCAAAAGGGTTGGTTTTACATAGTTTAGGGCTTATTTGTAGCCTAATTCGAAAACGCTCCGCTTTCGGCTATGTCCTGCGTCTGTCATAACAGCCGCGAGGTTACGCAACAAATGTAACGCTTTCTTAGCAACTGGTCTAACCCCAATTTGCGCACTTTTACAGCAGACTCGAAAATAAGACGGTGATTAAGCATTCCATTTCAACCTTTACCTTGCTTTTAGGTCGAACAGCCATTGAGCAGTTAAAAAAAAGTAGATTATTTTGTCAGCACACCGGAGTATCGGCTCCCACCCTTCCATCAACACTTAGAGACAATGTGATTGGCAAGAGCGAAACTTGTCGCTTCAGGTAGCAAGGGCATGGGTCATCGTATTGCAGATATAAAAACACCTCTGAGCGATTTTCGCCAAGAGGTGTTTAGAACATTCAGATAACAGCTTGATCGCGCTATTTTTTCGGAGAATCTTGGTACATTTCTTCGATTTCATCCTGATAGCGATCGTTAATCACTTTACGACGCAGTTTTTGGGTCGGTGTCAGCTCACCACTGTCCATCGAAAATGCTTTTGGCAACAATCTAAACTTCTTCACTTGTTCAAATTTCGCCAGCTCTTTTTGTAAATCGTTAACGCGCTTTTCAAACATCTCCAGCACTTGGCTATGTTTGATAAGCTCCAAACGGTCATGATATTTAATGTTCAGTTCTTTGGCGTACTCTTCCAATGAGTCAAAACACGGCACAATCAAAGCCGAGACAAACTTGCGCGTATCGGCAATCACCGCGATCTGTTCTATGAAATGATCTTTGCCAATCGCCCCTTCAATTACCTGCGGCGCAATATATTTACCACCTGAGGTTTTCATCAGCTCCTTGATGCGATCGGTAATAAATACATTACCATTTTCATCAATATGACCCGCATCACCCGTTTTCAGAAAACCATGCTCATCAAAACTTTCGGCGGTTTCTTTATCGAGCTTGTAGTAGCCACGCATCACCATAGGACCACGAACCAGAATTTCATTGTTCTCGCCAATTTTGACTTGAGCTCCCGGCATAGAAAGCCCAATCGAATCTGGGTGAAAACAGTGGTCATCCCAACAAGAAACCGTGGCCGTGGTTTCGGTCATGCCATAACCAAGCTTGACGTTGATGCCAATTGCATGGAAAAAACGGCCGATGGTTTCATCCAACTTAGCGCCACCACAAGGCATGAAATTGATCCTTCCCCCAAGCAAAGCGCGCAGCTTACTTAACACCAGCTTGTCAGCGAATTGATGGCTCTGTTTAAGCATCCAAGAAGGTTGGCGCTGCTGCTGACGGCACACCGCCATTTTCGCCCCCATATTGACAGCCCAAGTAAAAAGAACCTTGCGTACAAACGGCGCTTTAGCGACTTTTTCATGAATTGCTGAGAAGATCTTTTCATAAAAGCGCGGTACGGCACACATCACGGTTGGACGGACTTCAGCTAAAGCTTCACGTACATGAGCCACGTCCTGCAAGTAACAGTTGGTCGCACCTTTATAAAGCACATACGCCGTCCATGCTCGCTCAAAGACATGAGAAAGTGGCAGGAAACAGAGTGAGACATCCTCTTGAGTCAGATTCAAGCGCTGATCGTGCCCCTCTAGCTGAGCACCGATATTACGATAATCCAGCATCACCCCTTTCGGCGTCCCGGTAGTACCTGAGGTATAAATGAGGGTAAACAGATCGTCATAGTTAGCCTGCTCAATTAAGGCATTCAACGGCGCTCGATCTTGATGGTGACTTTGAGCAACAAACTCATCCCAATGCATCGCACAACTGGCTTGTTTGAGGTCGATATTAGCATTCATAGCCACAATCAGACGCAGCTCTGGGCATTGTTCAAATTGGCTGAGTGCAGCATCAAATTGTGCCTGCTCACCCACAAAAACCACTTTCACATCCGCATTCTGTAAGATATAAGCCGCCTGCTCTGGCGTATTGGTAGGATAGATAGGAACCGTTACCGCACGGATCTGTAAAGCGGCAAAATCAGCAATCGTCCAACGTGGCATGTTGTTGGAAAAAATCGCAATTTTGTCCTGTACACCGATGCCTTGAGCTAACAACGCCATCGAGAGTTCATCCAATTGTTCACCAAACTGGTGCCAATTGATTGCTTGCCATTGGCCGTTTTGTTTATGTTTTAGCGCGGCGTTATCACCCCCTTGGGCAATACGTTGGCGGATCCGTTTAACGATGTGGAAATCTAAGTTCGTCATATCTCTTACCTGTAGCTTACACCTGTAAGCCTTTTTCAGCGCACAAGTGTACATTTCAAAGCCCAAAACACAACTGACTAACGTCAAAGTTATCGATTAAAACTCATTCTGTAACAAAAAAGCCTTGGACAGTTTTTACTGCCCAAGGCTTTAGAAACATAGAATGAACAAAGGATCAGCGATTCGCGACCACTTCGCCACAAATCACCATCAGTTGGTCACGCAGCCAGATATGGCCTTTGTCTTTTTCACTCGACTCATGCCAACTCAGATAACCCGAGATTTTGGACTCAGCAAATGGGAAAGCGAGGATTTGCAACTCATCACGATTGGCCGCATTTTCCGCCATCCAACGTGGAGCAACGGTCACCAGTTCAGACTGACCGACCACATACAACACATTGCTCAGGCTGGTGCCTTCGTAATAAGACTGGCAATCAAAATCACGGTACGCCAGTTCAGAGAAACTACGCTGCCCATGCACTTTGGACAATTTTGCGTGTTTTTCCGCACTCAATTGTTCGGCCGTGATACTTCCTTGGATACGAGGGTGAAGTTTTGATGCCACCACCACCAACTCATCTTGGAAAATCTCCGTGCTTGAAAAACCTTGATCATCAAATCGAGCGTAATCAATCACAAAATCAATTTCTTGATAACGCATGCGCTCTGCGATTTGGCGATCAAACTCTGCATCCAAATGCAATTGTACACTCGGTGCTAATTCATCAATCGATGCCATGATCTGAGGAGCAAAGCGTAAATCGCAAGGACTGCAGATCGCGAGCTTAAACAGACGCGTTGAGGTTTCCGGTGTGAAAACTGAACTCGGTAGCTCGTTACGGATCAATTGCAAAGCTTGACGGATCGGGCCAAACAGTTGGCGAGCACGCTGGGTTGGCTGAATGCCACGCCCTTGGCGCATAAACAACTCATCATTGAACATCACTTTTAAACGCGCCACGGCATTACTGACCGCAGGCTGTGACATACCTAAGTTATGTGCCGCTCGCGTAATGTTTTGCTCTTGCATTACTGCATCAAAAACGGTTAACAGATTGAGGTCTACGCCTCGGAGGGTGCTTTCCATGCGGTAACTCGCAATGGCACTCATTGCGTCTTTTTTATCTAACATTTGCATGCCTCACAGTGTCGTCACTAGCGATAAATATGCATAAATCGCCAGTGGAAAGATAAGCGCTGTTTGTAATATTTACCGCCCAGATATTTGGTGGATGGCGAGTAATATCGGCTAATCATTCGAAGCTATGCAATAGCATTGACAAAAAGTCAGTTTATTTTAGTCATTACTTAAAAAAAGCTTTAATAATCAATACGATTAATTTT